>JBQCIZ010000287.1:0-6159 GCA_051953235.1 Nitrobacter sp.
CGTCTGGTCAAGCAGCTTTGCAAGCGTTGCGGGCTCGATGTCGCCGACCACCGCGATCTTCAGGTGGTCCCGTGCCAGCACGTGATGCACGTAGTCCCGGAGGTCGCTGGTCTTGATGGTGGGAATGCTCTCCAGCGTGCCATGCGTCTGGCGGCCATAAGGATGATGCTCGCCGAATGCGAGTTCGATGAACTTGCGGCCGGCAAGGGCGTTGGGGTTGGTGGTGTTGCGGCGGAGGCCGGACATGATTTGCGAGCGGATGCGCTCGACATCGTCGGTGTCGAAACGCGGCGCGGTCAGGGCGAGCCGCAGCAGGCCGAACGCCTCCTCGCTGTTGTCCTTGAGCATCCGCAGCGAGCCGCGGAGCCGGTCCCGTTCGATGCTGAAGCCGAGCTCGATGGCGCGGCGGTCGAGCCGCTCATGAAAGGTCTTGGAATCGAGATCGGCGGCGCCTTCATCGAGCAGGCTCGCGACCATGTAGCCAACGCCGGCCTTGTCGGCCGGGTCCTGGGTCGCTCCGCCTACGAAGGCATATTCCATCGACACCAGCGGAACGGTGGCGTCCTGAACGAACCACGCTTCGATACCGCCAGGCGTCACCAGATGCTGGATTTTGGTCGCCGCGAACGAGGGCGCGGCTGCAAGCGACGTCAATGTGAAGCAGGCGGCGAACAGGAGGCGCGTCATGCCGGTCCGGATCAGTCTCACGACCGCTTCTCCTCGTGCTTCGGCGTGGTGTCCTTGATCAGGTACCCAGTGACCGATCCCGTCTTCACCAGCCACTTTCGCGCGGCGTCGCGCACCTGCGCGGCGGTCACGGCGCGAATCCGGTCTGGCCAGCTCCTGATGTCGTCAACACTCAATCCGACGGTGATGGCCGCGCCGTACCAGCGCGCCAGCGTGGCCTGATTGTCCTGTGCGTAGATCGCCTGTGCAATCAATTGCGTCTTCACCCGTTCGAGGTCTTCGGCGGGGACGGGATTGGCCGCGAGATTTGCGATCACCGCGTCCATGGCCTGTTCGACTTCGGCAAAGCTGACGCCCTGTTTGGGCGCGGCTGCGATCGAGAACTGGCTCGTGTCGACCGCCGTGCCCTGATAGGAGGCGCCGGCGCTGACCGCGAGCGGCTTGTCGACGACGAGGGCGCGATAGAGATAGGCGTTGCTGCCGCTTCCCATCAACTGCGCCAGCACATCCAGCGCGGGGCTCTCGCCCGCGGCTGCAGTCTTGGCGGACGGAACCAGATAGTAGCGCCGCACCACCGGCTGCTCGACGCGAGGATCGGCGAGGGTGACCGTGCGCGGCGCCACCGGCGGCGGCTCCTGCGGACGGATGCGGGTGGCCGGAATGGCCGGCTGCGGCGGCACCTTGCCGAAAGTCGCTTCGATTTCCGGGCGGATCTCCTGCGCGTCCACGTCGCCTGCGATCACCAGCGTGGCGTTGTTCGGCGCATAGAACCGCTTGTAAAAGGCCAGCGCATCCTCGCGGGTGAGTTTCTCGATCTCGTGATGCCAGCCGATCACCGGGCGGCCGTAGGGATGATTGAGATAGAGCGCGGCCATGATCTGCTCGGTCAGCCGCGCATCGGGATTATTGGCGACGCGCATGTTGTATTCCTCGAGCACCACGTCGCGCTCGGGCAGCACGTTCTCGTCCTTCAGCACGAGGCCGGTCATGCGATCGGCCTCGAACGCCATCATGGTCGCGAGCTGATCGCGCGGAACGCGCTGGTAGTAGCCGGTGTAGTCGAACGAGGTGAAGGCATTCTCGTTGCCGCCGACGCGCAGTACCGTCTGGGAAAACTCGCCCGCCGGATGTTTCGCGGTGCCCTTGAACATCAGATGCTCGAGGAAGTGGGCGAGGCCCGACTTGCCGGGCGTCTCGTCGGCGGAGCCGACCTTGTACCAGATCATCTGCGTGACCACCGGCGTCCGGTGATCGGGGATGATGACGACCCCGAGACCGTTGGCCAGGGTGAACGTGGTGGGCGGTTGAGAGGTGACGGTCTGTGCATTGGCAACGGATACCCCGGATCCGAACGCAAGGGAGAGAGCCAGCGCCGCCAGGGCCCGGGACGTTCGTCGTCGCAATGCTGTCATGATATGCATCGGCAGCAATCGGTCTGAATGATCACTGATTGCCGTCGATCCTTCTGCTGAGCGAATTCAGTCATTGCGCAAAGGCGCTGCTCGCATCGCGCCCGAACCGCACGAGGTGCATCACGCGACGCGACAGCAATGGGCCCGAAGCCCGTGCCACGGTTAGTAGGTGACCTCTTTGCCGGTCTGAATATCGATATGCTTGTTGCCGAGGATTTCCTTCGGCCCTGTGCCGTAGGCGAAGTTCGGCGATGGCGTCTGATAGCCGGCCGGCGGCTGCGTCAGCTTCTCGCGGTCCGGCTCGCCCGTGAATGGCGCTGTCTGGGACGCGTTGCCGCCACCGAACAGTTCGCTGAGCTTGCCGGAGAAGCCGAGCTGCGAGGGGCTGAGCGACGGATTTTCATTTCCGGTCAGGGCGCCGGGCTTCTCGTTGCTTGCACGCGTTTTGCCCGAGCCGTTTCGCGCGAGCTTGCTCGGCAGGATCGACTGTCCGGCCTCCCATGGCAACGGCCTATGTTCCTTGTTGGCGGCGATCGCTTCCTTGCGGCGCTGAATGTCGGGGTCCTTCGGCCAGTTCGGGTCCTTGATTTCGGCGGAGGCCGAGCCCGGTGGCGGCAGATCGAGCTTCGGCGGGATCACCAGCGGCGACCGCTCGCGGTACTCGATGCCCTTGCTCGTGCTGTTGGTGGCGCCCATGCCGGTCATCAGGTTGTGGATGATCTTCTCTTCGAAGGTCTGGTCGTTGCTGCCGTCCTCATCGTCCTGGGCACGGGCAACCCCGGAGGACAGAACGACGGCGATACCCGCGGCGACGGCCGCAAGGCGAAGGCCCTGCGGCAGCAGGTCCGAAGCGTTGAGCACGTTCCAACCGTTCTGTCCGGTCTTGCGCATCGCATTCATCCTGTTCAGTTTTTTCGGCGGCTGTGGCCGGGAAGTCTCCGCCATTCCAGGCTGCCCGTATCGTCCGGGATCAGGGCGCTTTTGCGGCGGGTGTCCCGAAGAAGGAATCATACAATAGGGCTATCACCCCGGCAACAATCGCCACATCGGCAAGGTTAAACACGTACCAGTTGAAGGTTTTTCCCGCGATCTGGACGTGAAACAGCGCGAAATCCACCACCGCGCCGTAGGCGAAGCGGTCGATGGCATTGCCGATTGCGCCGCCGATGATGAGCCCGAGACCGATTGTCGCCATGCGCGTGTGCGACCGGGCCATCCAGACTGCCAGCAGCACCACCGCGACCGCCTTGATCGCGAGCAGGATCGCCGCGCCTGCGGGACTGTCGTTCTGGAACCAGCCGTAGCTGATGCCGGTATTCCAGGCCAGCACGAGATCGAAGAACGGTGTGACCCTCACCGCGCCGTTGCGGCCGATGTCGAACACGAACAGCAGCCAGAGCTTGGACGACTGATCGGCGATCAGCGCCAGAACGCCTGCGACGATGCCGGAGCGGAGGGCAGGGGTCACACAGTGACTCCCAGCGCCTTCCACTCGCGCAGCGCCTGCGCGTCGCGCGGCGAGACGTCGGGATACTCCCTGTCGTCGCCGACGGTCGGCAGGATCTTCCATGACCGCGCGCACTTGGTGCCCTGGGCCTTCTCGACCACCACGGCCACGCCGGGAACGTTCGGCAGGCGGAAGGCGTCCGGCGGCGCGTCGCCCTCGCGCACCTCGTAGTTCGAGGTGATGCAGACCTCGGCGAGATCGACATCGAACAGCGCTCCGAGCGTTGCGCGATCGGCGACATAAATGATCGGCGAGGCTTCGAGCGACGAACCGATCCGCTTGGCGGCGCGTTCGAGCTCCAGCGCGCCGGTGACGACGCTGCGCACCGCGCGGATGGTCTCCCATTTCGCGGCCAGCGCATCGTTGCGCCAGCCGGGCAGCGTCTTGTGAAACAGCTCGAGGTGCACGGAGACGACGCCAGCGCCATAGCGCGATGTCCAGGCTTCCTCTGTGGTGAAAGACAGTATCGGCGCGAGCCAGGTCGTGATCGCCCGGAACAGATAGTCGATCACGGTGAGCGCCGCCTTGCGCGCCACCGACGACGGTGGATCGCAATACAGCGTATCCTTGCGGATATCGAAATAGAACGCCGACAGCTCGGTGTTCATGAATGCGGCCAGCGTCGCCACCACGGTCTTGTAGTCGAATGCGGCATAGGCATTGCGCACGATTTCATCGACTTCGGACAGCCGGTGCAGCATCAGCCGCTCCAGCTCCGGCATGTCGTCGGCCTTGATGCGATCCTCGTCGCGGAAATGCGCCAGGCTGCCGAGCATCCAGCGCAATGTATTGCGCAGCTTGCGATAGGTCTCGACGGTGTTCTTCAGGATTTCCGGACCGATGCGCTGGTCGTCGGCATAGTCCGTCGCGCAGACCCACAGCCGCAGGATGTCGGCGCCGGAATCCTTGATGACTTTCTGGGGCTCGACGGTATTGCCGAGCGACTTCGACATCTTGCGGCCGTTCTCGTCGAGGGTGAAGCCGTGGGTCAGTACGTAGTCGTAGGGCGCTCGTCCCCGCGTGCCGCAGCTTTCCAAAAGCGAGGAGTGGAACCAGCCGCGATGCTGGTCCGAGCCTTCGAGATACATGACGGAGTCCTGACCGCCATCGACCTTGCGTTTGATGCCTTTGAGGCCGGGGAAATGCACGGGATCTTCCAGCACGAACGCATGGGTCGAGCCGGAGTCGAACCAGACGTCGAGAATGTCGTCGACCTTGGTCCAGTCCTCGTTGCCACGCGAGCCAAGAAAACGCTCGCGCGCACCCTCGGCATACCAGGCATCCGCGCCTTCCTTTTCAAAAGCCTCAGTGATGCGCTTGTTGACGGCGTCGTCGATCAGGATTTCGGCGGAGCCGTCCCCTTTCTCGCGGACGAACACCGCGATCGGCACACCCCAGGCGCGCTGGCGCGAGATCACCCAGTCCGGACGGTTGGCGATCATGCCGGTGATGCGGTTCTCGCCGGCGGGCGGCACCCACTGCGTAACGGAGATCGCCTGCAGCGCGCGGGCGCGCAGCGTATCGCCGCTCTTCACCTTGCCGCTATCGGCGATATCCTTATCCATCGCGATGAACCACTGCGGCGTGTTGCGGAAGATCACCGGCTTCTTCGAGCGCCATGAGTGCGGATATTGGTGTTTCAAACGGCCGCGCGCGAGCAGCATGCCGCGTTCGATCAGCGCCTTGATCACGGCCTCGTTGGCGTCGCCCTTGTTGCCCTTGTCGTCGATGACACGCTTGCCCTCGAAGCCCGGTGCGTGCGTGGTGAGCGCGCCGTTCTCGTCGACGGTGTAGGGGATCGCGGGATTGATGCCGCGGGCGTCGAGCTCGCGCGCATTCGCGGTCCAGATGTCGAAGTCCTCGCGGCCGTGACCAGGTGCGGTGTGGACGAAGCCGGTGCCGGTGTCGTCGGTGACGTGATCGCCGTCGAGCAGCGGCACCGTGAAGTCATAACCGCCGGACAGGCCTTTCAGCGGATGCGCACACTCGATCGCGTCCATGGTGTCAGCCGGGATCTCGCGGACCTTTTCATAAGTCGTCACGCGCGCCTGCTTGAAGACGTCTTTCGCAAGCTTGTCGGCGAGGATCAGCAAGTCGCCGGTCTTGGCCCAATTGTCGGCGGGCGCATCGGTGACCTTGTAGAGGCCGTAGCCGATCTTGCTGGAGAAGCTGATGGCGCGGTTGCCGGGCAGCGTCCACGGCGTCGTGGTCCAGATCACCACGCTCGCGTTGGCGAGCGCGCCATGCGCCGGCGATGTGACCGGAAACTTCACCCACACTGTGTCAGACTGATAGTCTTCATATTCGACTTCTGCCTCTGCGAGTGCGGTCTTCTCGACCACGCTCCACATCACAGGTTTTGAGCCGCGATACAGCGTGCCGTTGGCCGCGAACTTCATCAGTTCGCGCGCGATCTGCGCCTCGGCCGGATAGGTCATGGTGGCGTAGGGATGATCCCAGTCGCCGATGATGCCGAGCCGCTTGAATTCCTCGCGCTGCACATTGAGCCACTTGTCGGCATAGGCGCGGCATTCCTTGCGGAACGCGACCATC
>JBQCIZ010000288.1:0-3652 GCA_051953235.1 Nitrobacter sp.
ATGGACGAGGCTCGCTTCGCCGTGGCCTTCAACGATGTCGACTATTGCCTGCGCCTCCGCGAGGCCGGCAAGCGCATCGTCTTTACGCCGCACGCCAAACTGGTTCACGCCGAATCCGCGAGCCGCGGCAGCGACAATCGCACCGACCGTCGCGACCGGTTCGAGCACGAGCTCAATCTGCTCCGCGCGCGCTGGGGCGACGTGCTCAACGACGACCCGGCCTACAATCCGCAACTGTCGCGCGATGGCGTTCCCTATGGCGCTCTCGCCTGGCCTCCGGGAGACCGGACTCCCCGCTACAATCGCCCGCCGTCCGCGAACGATCTGCCGCTGGGATTTTGACGAGACACGAGCTATCCATCGTTACACGGATCAAGTGCCGTCATAGACGGCGCATCGCGCCGAAGCAGAAAACCTCGAACGAAGGCTGGGTTGCTTCGCTTCGCTCGCAATGACGTCGAGGGGATGCGTTCTATCGAAACGTGAAATGCCCAGACGCCTCAGTGAGCAATGGCTTGCTCGCGCTGCTGGGCGACGAAACTATCGAGTTCCGGCAACAACGCGTCCTGCCAGGCCGGCGTCGTCACCCCGAACCGCGCTTTCAAGCGCGATAGATCGAGCCGGGAATTACCGGGCCGTTTGGCCTTGGTCGGAAAATCCGTTGCCGGGATCGGCGTGATGGTCTCAACGGCGAGTTTCATGCCGCGCGACTTCAATCCGGTGACGATGGCGCTTGCGAAGCCGTGCCAGCTGGTTTCGCCCGCACAGGCGAGATTGACCACGCCACCGTTACGCGCAAATCCGTCTTCCAGGTTCGCCGCGTTCGATCGCACGAGGCCGGCAACGGTTCTGGCAATCGTGTCCGCCGTGGTCGGCGCACCGATCTGGTCGGCGACAATGCGCAATTCCTTTCGCTCACCGGCGAGCCGCGCGATGGAGCGCAGGAAATTTGCGCCGCTCGCAGCATAGACCCAGGACGTGCGCGCGATCAGATGCGGCCCTCCAGCGGCCTGAATAGCGATGTCGCCGGCAAGCTTGGTTGCGCCATAGACCGAGAGCGGACGTGTGGGACTGTCCTCGCCCCACGGCCTGTCGCCCGAGCCATCGAAGACATAGTCGGTCGAGAAATGGATCAGCGGCACACGACGCCGCGCCGACCACGTCGCGATCGCCTCGGGCCCTCTGACGTTGACGAGGAACGCAAGCTCGCGCTCGTCCTCGGCGCGATCCACTGCGGTATAGGCCGCGGGATTGATGATGAGATCGGGACTGAAACGGTCGAGCGCCGCGGCAAGCGTGTCGGGCCTCGCCAGGTCGAACTTGGCGCGCGATGGTGCGATCACCGTCCCCTGCTTCGCTAGCAACGGCCGCAACGCGCCGCCGACCTGACCTCCGGTACCCGTCAACAGTATCCGCATCAGGCCTGCCCTTCAGATCTGTCCATACACCGGAAGGTTTTTTGCGTCGGCGAGCAGCGGCGCGTCGGCGTCCTTGGCCGACAGGGACGGCTTCTCGATGCCCCACTCGATGCCGATCGCGGGATCGTCCCAGCGGATCGAGAGCTCGTCCTTCGGACTGTAGAGATCGTCGCATTTGTAGAAGAAGTCGGCGGTTTCGGAGAGAACGACAAAGCCGTGCGCAAAGCCGCGAGGAACCCAGAACTGCCGCCTGTTGTCCTCGCTCAGTTCGACGGCCACGTGACGCCCGAAATTCGGGCTGCCGACCCGCACATCGACGGCGACATCCAGCACCGTGCCGCGCAGCACCGTCACGAGCTTCCCCTGCGTGAGAGGGTTCTGCAGGTGCAGCCCCCGCAGCACGCCCCGGGCGGACCGGGACATGTTGTCCTGGATGAACGGACGGCTGACGCCGTACTCGGCATAGCGGGGGAACTGATAGGTTTCGAGGAAAAAGCCGCGCACATCGCCGAACAGCCTGGGTTCGATGATGACGACTTCGGGAAGCTCGGTCTGGATGACATTCATTCGACGGCACTTCGATTTTTTCGGTCCACGATGCTGGCTCCACATTGATAACAAACTTGCGCGCTTAACACTATATGTTATGTTATCAATGTTAAGATGTGAGGGGTCATGAAAGGCATCATTCTGGCCGGCGGGACAGGGTCGCGCCTCTACCCGGTGACCACGGTCGTTTCAAAGCAGCTCCTGCCCGTCTTCGACAAGCCGATGATCTACTATCCGCTGTCGACGCTGATGCTGGCCGGAATCCGCGACATTCTGGTCATTTCAACGCCCCAGGACGAACCGTTGTTTCATCGCTTGCTCGGCGACGGCAGCGGAATCGGGATGCGCTTCGCCTATGCCACACAAGAGACACCGCGCGGCCTGGCGGACGCCTTCATTGTCGGCCGCGACTTCATCGGGTCGGACGCCGTCGCTCTCGTGTTAGGTGATAACATTTTCTACGGACACGGGTTGCCGGAAATGTTATCGGCTGCATCCGGCCGCAACACGGGCGCAACGGTATTCGGTTATATCGTCAACACGCCCGAACAATACGGGGTGGTCGAGCTCGACGACACCGGCCGCGCAATCTCGATCGAGGAGAAGCCGAAGCAGCCGAAATCCAACGTCGCCGTCACCGGGCTGTATTTCTACGACAACGACGTCGTCGATATCGCAGCCGGAATCAAGCCATCCGCGCGCGGCGAAATCGAGATCACCGACGTCAACAACGCCTATCTCGAGCGAGGCGATCTCTATGTCGAAGTGCTCGGCCGCGGCTTTGCCTGGCTCGATACCGGCACGCATTCCTCGTTGGTCGAGGCCAGTCACTTCGTCCAGATTCTGGAGCAACGCCAGGGCTTGCGCATCGCCTGCCCCGAGGAGATCGCGCTGCGCCAGGGCTACATCTCGCTAGCCGCGTTCGAGAAGGCAGCGGAGAGGAGCGCGAAAAGCAGCTACGGCGAGTATCTGATGTCGGTCGCCCGCTCGTATGAGAATTGATTCCAGTTGCACGGAGACGAACGATCATGCGCTTCAAGGCTTCAACCATCTTTGTCACCGGCGGCGCCGGCTTCATCGGTTCGGCGGTGATCCGTCACCTCCTGCGCAACACGCATGCCCGCGTCGTGAACATCGACAAGTTCACCTATGCAGCCAATCTCGATTCACTGCCCGGCACGACCGACAACCTGAACTACGCCTTCGAAAAGCAATGCATTTGCGACGGCCCCGGCCTGCGCCAGCTTTTTGCGAAATACCAGCCGGACGCCGTGATGAACCTCGCCGCCGAAAGCCATGTCGATCGCTCGATCGACGGTCCCGGCGAATTCATCCAGACCAATATCGTAGGCACGTTCACCCTGCTGCAGGAAACGCTGCGTTACTGGCACACGCTGTCGGCCGACAAGCGCAAGACCTTTCGCTTCCATCACGTTTCCACCGACGAGGTCTTCGGTTCACTCGGCGATGACGGCTTCTTCACGGAGGCGACGGCGTATGCGCCGAACTCGCCGTATTCGGCGAGCAAGGCCTCCTCTGATCATCTGGTGCGCGCCTGGCGCGAGACCTACGACTTGCCGACGATGATCACCAATTGCTCGAACAACTACGGGCCTTATCACTTTCCCGAAAAGCTGATCCCCCACATGATCATCAAGGGCCTCGCCGGCGAGCCGCTGCCCGTC
>JBQCIZ010000289.1:0-3387 GCA_051953235.1 Nitrobacter sp.
GATCTGATCGATGCGCTTGCCGCGCGCGGCGCCCTGCGCGGGTATGAGCCGCTGTACGCGGTGCGGGCCGACCTGCTGCGCCGCCTGAAGCGCCATGCCGAGGCCTGCGACGCCTATCGCGCGGCGATCGCGGCGACGCAGCTCGAGCCGTCGCGCCGTTTCTATGCGCGGCGGATCGCCGAACTGGAAACTGCTAGCTCGTAGCGGCTGTCGTTGTGGCGGGTGTCAGGCTCTCGCGCAGCGCCTGCAGAGTCTTCAGCGTCGATTGATCGGCGATGCCATCGACGCGTTCGGGGCGGAAGTGACGCTGGAATGCTGTGACCACTTCCATGGTTGGCGTGTCGAATTTTCCGGTCGCCTTGATTCCGTAGCCGTATTGCGCGAGCGACTCCTGCAGCGCGAGGACGTTGTCGCCCTCGCTGCCCATCTTCAGCACGTCGCCGCGCACGATCCGCGCCGGCTCGACCCAATGACCGACACCGGAATTCGCGAGTGACCGCCACGGGAATTTTTCGCCGGGATCCTTCTTGCGCGCAGGCGCCACATCGGAGTGACCGACGATGCGATGAGCCGGGATGTCGCGGCGCAGGATGATGCCGCGGCAGAGTGCGATCACGGCGGCGATCTGCCGCGATGGAAAATCCGGATAGCCCCAGTCATGACCGCGGTTGACGATCTCGATCCCGATCGAGCACGAGTTGATGTCGTCCTCGCCGGCCCATGAGGCGACGCCGGCATGCCAGGCGCGCTTCGCTTCCTGAACGCATTGCACGATGCGGCCGTCTTCGAGCGCGACATAATGCGCGGACACGTCGGTTCCGGCGGTGCACAGCCGCGCCAGCGCGCCTTCGACGTCGGGCATGCCGGTGTAGTGCAGCACGATCATGTCGGGCAGGCGGCCCTTGGCGCGGTCGCCGAAATTCACCGAAGGAACGGTGTCGGAGACGACCGACGAATCCGGAACGAAAGTCTGCATGCCGAGCGTGGCCCTGGGAATGGGGAGGGCGCGTCGACGCTTCGAGTCGGAATCGGCGGACGCGGGCGAACCAGGGGACATGCAACAACTCAAAGCAGGCAGGACAACGGCACGTGAACCTTTTGAGGGTACGCATCCGGTTATCAACGACTTGTTAACGATCACTATCCGATCGGGCGGGGGGTGCAGGCAACGGACGGCGCGCCACCTTTTCGCCTTTTTTGCCGACTGTGGGAGCGGCGCATCACCCTTGCCCAAGGACGTGACAGCCTCGATTCCGCGCAAAATCATCAACCCTTTCTTAACGCTAAACGCCGTTACTAAGTGGTGAAGTGCCGAACCGGTTTTGGGGCGGCCGAGGTTCCATTTGCGCTCGAAATCCCCATGGCAGCCCCTCAAATTCCATGCGGAAGCCCGGGTCTGCCAGCCCATCTTCTGGTGGGACGGCGATTTGGGACCGATCCGCGCGGCTTCGCTGCGGTCGTCCGATGTCAGGGTCGGGCCGGCCGTTCGATTGGTGAGCTCCTGGGGCGGAATGGGCGCGCACGTGTCGAGAGCAAGGCATCTCACGACGGAGGCCGGACGATGATGGCGGCCGCACCGGTTCGTCATGTTCCCGTGCTCGGCCGCGAGGCCGTCGCCATGCTCGCGCCGCGCGAGGGTGGTCTCTATGTCGATGCCACGTTCGGGGCCGGCGGCTATTCCCGCGCTATTCTCGCGATCCCTGGCACCCGCGTCATCGGAATCGACCGCGACCGCACCGCCGTTGCCGGCGGCTTCGATCTGGTGGACGAGGCGGGCGGCCGGCTGACCCTGGTCGAGGATCGTTTTTCCAATCTGGCCGAGGTCTGCGCATCCCAGGGTGCGCAAGCTGTCGACGGCGTCGTCATGGATGTCGGCGTGTCGTCGATGCAGCTCGACGAGGCCGGACGTGGCTTCTCTTTCCGCCTCGATGGCCCCCTCGACATGCGCATGAGCCAGCACGGACCGACCGCGGCCGACGTGGTGGCACGCGCCGCGGAAACCGATCTTGCCAACATCATCTATATTTTCGGCGAGGAGCGTCACTCGCGCGCCGTCGCCCGCGCCATCGTCGCCGCGCGCAAGGATGCGCCGATCGTCACAACGCGCGCGCTGTCCGATATCGTGTCGCGCGTCGTGCGCGCAAGGCCGAACGAGATTCATCCGGCAACGCGCACGTTCCAGGCCCTGCGGATCTTCGTCAACGAGGAGCTCGACGAACTGATCGCGGCGTTGACGGCAGCCGAGCGCGTGCTGAAGCCCGGCGGCCGGCTCGCGGTGGTGTCCTTCCACTCGCTGGAAGATCGCATCGTCAAGAATTTCCTCGCGGCGCGCGGCAAGGTGAGCGGCGGTTCGCGGCATCTGCCGGAAGTCGCGCAGGCCGCGCCGAGCTTCACGATCCTGACAAAACGTCCGGTGGTCGCGAACGATGACGAGGTGCAGGCCAATCCGCGTGCGCGCTCCGCAAAGCTGCGCGCCGCCGAACGCACCGCCGCGCCCGCCGCCGAACCCGATGCGCCGCCGGCGTGGCCTTCGCTCTCCAACGTGATGCGGGGAGGCTGACCGATGCGGATCATCCATATCCTCGTGATCTGCGCGCTGGTCTACGCGGCGTCCTATGTCTACCGCATCAAGATGGACTCGACGGCGCGTACCGAGCGCGTGTCGCGGCTCCATGCGCAGGTGCGCGAGCAGCGCGAGGCGATCGCGGCGCTGCGCGCGGAGTGGGCGAAGCTCGATGCACCGCGGCGCCTGCAGATCCTCGCCGAGCGGCATCTCAAGCTGAAGCCGGTCGACGCCAACCAGTATGACAGCCTGAAGAACCTGCCGGAGCGGCCGCCGACCCTTGTGCCGCCCGGCACGTCCGATCCGATCGGCGCCATGATCGAAATCGTCGATCCCGATGTCGTCACCGGCTCGCTGCCGCCTTCGCCGGAGGGGCCGCGATGACCGATATGACCGTTCCTGCCCGCACCAAGCCGGTCGAGCCGTGGCGCCAGCGCGTTATTCGCAGTCTACTCTACGGACGCAACGTCGATCGCGCGGCCAAGGCGCGGGTGCGCGTCGGCCTCGTCATTATTGTGTTCGGCCTGATCTATACGGTGATCGCGGCGCGTCTCGTCATGTTCGCGACATTCCCCGACGGCCGCGGCGGGCATCGCACGGTGTCGCAGGACGCGATCGCCACCGCGCGCCCCGACATCACTGACCGCAACGGTGAGATCCTCGCAACCGACGTCAAGGCGCCGAGCCTGTTCGGCGAGCCGCGCCGAATCATCGACAAGGACGAGGCGGTGGAGTTGCTGACGGCGACGCTGCCCGATCTCGAGACCGCCGAAGTTCGCCAGCGGCTCGGCACCCGCAAGGGATTCGTCTGGCTAAAGCGCGAA
>JBQCIZ010000290.1:0-8032 GCA_051953235.1 Nitrobacter sp.
AAGCCAAGCGCGGACCGAAGTGTTAACGGCGCGCTCGGGTAGAGGCCGAATCCGGCGTTTTGTCCGGCCGAGATTTAGTGGCGACGATTGAGCCTTGGCCGATATCTAGCGGGCTCGACGGCAAAACAAGCCGATTCGGCCGATTCGGGCGCGTTTCGTTCCACCCGCGTTCCAAATCTTAACGAGACCGGCCGTTTACGTCGCAATCTGGCACATTCGGCCGGCCTATCGGCGCGGCAACCGCCAGCCGACCACCGTCGCCTCGACCGTGCTGCCGGACTCGCTGTTGAGCCATTCGCCATCGATCCGCCGGCACCGGAACGGCAGCTTGTAGGTGCCGCTGTGATCCTCGCACAGCACCTCGACGGCTTGATCCGGAGGCGGCTCACCGTAGCCGTCGAATTCGGCCAGACGTCGTTCGCGTGTCGCCATGAACAAAACTCTCCAACGTGAAAGCGCGTCGGTCCCCGTTTCGTGACGTCACGCCCGGTTCCGCTTCGGCAGCGAGGATCGATCGCCAATTCCGCTGCCGCAAATGCGGTGGGAGTATGAAAGTCCTCGCAGCGCCTGCGCCAGTCTGCAAAAGTGCCGGTCACGAATTGTTGTCGAGGCGAGGGTGCCGATGATGAGCCGCAGTTTTCCACGGAGGATGACGATATGGTCGCTGACGATGATGGCGGCCTGTGAGCTGTTCTCCGGCGTGGCGCGCGCCCAGGATGTTCCCGGCATTGAAATCTGCACCGCCGAAAAAACCATGGAGCGGCGGACGAGTTGCCTGCAGAGCAACGTCAACTTCCTGCAAAAGACGATCACGAAACTCGGTATCGACAGCCAGCAAAAGATCGATGTCGCCAACCGGCAGATCGAAGCGTTGAAAGGCACGATCGCGGACTTGCAGAAAACGGTGACGGAGCTTCAGGCCGCGCAGAAGAAGCAGGCGGCCCCGCCGCCCACCGCCAAACCCGCACCGTCCAAGGACGGCGCCAAGTAGGACAGGTCCGAAACGCAAACGGCGCGCTCCGTGTGACAGGAGCGCGCCGGAAAGATTTGCGTTGAACTACGAGCTTTTCTCGCCGCTCATCAGCGGTCCGAACAGCTCCCAGCTCTCGCCCTCGAACTTGATCATCTGCAACTGTTCGATCGGCGCGAAGTCGGTCGGGCTCGTCTTGATATGAACGCCCGGCAGATAGATGCCGATCTCGAAGTTGAGACTGGCGGCCTGCTTCATGATGTTCTCGCGTGTCAGGTTATCGCCGCATTGCCTGAGCACCTGCTCGAAGCCCTTGGCGACGCCGTAGCCGAACACGGTCGCACCGTCATCCAGGTTGCCTTCGGGATAGTGGGCCTTCATGAACTCGCGCCATTCGTTCATGGCGGGATCGTTGTCCCACTTCTTGTCCTTCGGGTCCTTCATGTAGGCGGCGCTCAGGATGCCCTGGCCGTTCTCGTAACCGGCGGGCTTCATGACCGAGCCGACCGAGATCGACACGTTGGTCAGGAAGTGGACAGGCTTCCACTTGATCTCGCCGAGTTTCTTGATCGCCTGCGCAGCGAATTTGGGCGTTGCGATATCGACGAAGATGTCCGGATTGGCTGCCTTGATCTGCACGATCTGCGAATCCACCGTCGGCGAGGAGACCTCGTAAGGCGCCTCGACGACGATCATCTTCGCAGCCTGGTCGCCGAGACCTTCCTTCAGGCCGATCACATAGTCCTTGCCGAAGTCATCGTTCTGGTAGAGCAGGCCAATGGTCTTGCCCGGATAATGCTGCAGGATGTATTTCGCGTAGATGCGCGCTTCGACCTGGTAGCTCGGCTGCCATCCCATGGTCCACGGAAAGTTCTTCGGGTCGTTCCACTTCGCGGCGCCGGTGGAGACGAAAAGCTGCGGCACCTTCTTCGCATTCATGTACTTGTGAATGGCGCTGTTGCTCGGCGTGCCCAGCGGGTTGGCGATGAACAGAACCTCGTCCTGTTCCACGAGCTTGCGGGCCTGCTCGACAGCTTTGGGCGGGCTGTAGCCGTCGTCGTAGGAAATGAAGTTGATCTTGCGGCCGTTGATGCCGCCCTTTTCGTTGAGCATCTTGAAGTAGGCGGCCTCGGTCTTGCCGATGGTGGCATAGGACGACGCCGGGCCGCTGTAGGGCATGATGTTGCCGAGCTTGATCTCGGTATCCGACGCGCCGGTGTCGTATTTCTTCTGGGCGTGCGCGGCGGTCGTCATCAGCGCCGCAACGACGGTTGCGAGCGCAGTCAGTCTTGCATTCGTAAAGACGCTGTTGTGCATTTATTGTCCTCCCTGACGTGCAACCGACGCTCAGGCCGTCTTGTTTTGGGCGGCTTGATGAGCCGTCGGACCAAATGCCCGATCAGTATGCATGATCGGCCGCACCCCGCCAGCAATCGATGTGGGCATGATGTCGCTGCCATTCCGCTCCACGGAATGTGGTTCGCTGTCGGCTTGGCACGTTTCGCAGCTTTGCCTAGACTATCTTCGCCCTAGCGCGCATCGGCCGCCGCGCACACCTCCGACCACTTCTCCGCGCAAGAATAACCCCAGAAACGATTGAAACCGGGAGACCACGATGTCCAACATTCGCGTCCTTGCCACCGATCTCGCCTTCCCCGAGGGGCCGGTGGTGATGCCCGATGGCTCGGTCATCCTGGTCGAAATCCGCGCGCAGCAGCTCACGCGGGTGTGGCCGGACGGGCGCAAGGAGGTCGTCGCGAAAATACCGGGCGGGCCGAACGGCGCGGCGCTCGGTCCCGACGGCAAGATCTATGTCTGCAACAACGGCGGTTTCGGCTGGGTCAAGACCGGGCATGGCGTGATGCCCGGCGCGCCCGCGGCGCACGAATATATCGGCGGGTCGATCCAGCGGGTCGATCTGACGAATGGCAAGATCGAAATCGTGTTCGACAAGTGCGGCGAGCATCCGCTGAAGGGGCCGAACGATCTGGTGTTCGATCGCGAGGGCGGGCTGTGGTTTACCGATCTCGGCAAGCGGCGGGCGCGCGACATGGATGTCGGCGCGGTCTACTACATCCAGCCCGGTGGCAAGGCCATCGTCGAAGCGGTGTTCGGCATGCTGCCGGCCAACGGCATCGGCCTGTCGCCGGACGAGAAGACCGTTTTCGTCGCGGAAACGCCGACGGCGCGGCTGTGGGCCTACGATCTCGCGGCGCGCGGCGAGGTGAAGCCCGGCGATGTGATCTATCGCGGTGAGCGCGGCAAGCCGATCTGCGGGCTCGGCGGCTACCAGATGTTCGACTCGCTCGCGGTCGAGGCGTCCGGCAACGTTTGCGTCGCAACGCTGATTAGCGGGTGCATCTCCGTGATCGCGCCCGACGGCAAGGTGGTCGAGCAGGTGCCGACCGGCGACCGCGTCACCACCAACATCGCCTTCGGCGGCCCCGATCTGAAGACGGCCTACATCACGCTGTCCGGCAAGGGCGAACTGATCGCGATGGACTGGTCGCGGCCGGGCCTGCCGCTGAACTTTTTGAACAAGTGATAGATCGACCGTCATTGCGAGCTTGCGACAAAATCGGCTGTTGCCAATTTTTGCGCTGAGGGAAGCAATCCAGAAGCTGTAAGGTAGGGAATTGGACTGTTTGTCGCTCCCCGGACGACGCTATTCGTCCTTGAGCTCCTCGCACTGACGATTCCGAACCACTCTCGAATCTGAAAGGCAAAAAATGCCCTGGCTGCAACCCGTGACCCTCGAAGGACCTTATGCGCGGCTCGAGCCGCTGTCGCACGACCATCGCGATGCGCTCGTCGAGGCGGTGAAGGACGGCGAGCTCTGGAAGCTCTGGTACACCTTCGTGCCGGCGCCCGAGAAAATGGGCGCCGAGATCGACCGCCGCCTTGGGTTGCAAGCCTCGGGCGCGATGCTGCCGTTCACGGTGCGCGATGCCGACGGCAAAATTGCCGGCATGACTACCTACATGAACGTCGATGCCGCCAACCGCCGCGTCGAGATCGGCTCGACCTGGTATGCGAAGCGGGTGCAGCGCTCCGCCGTCAACACCCAGTGCAAGCTGCTGCTGCTCGCGCACGCTTTCGAGAAGCTCGACTGCATCGCGGTGGAATTCCGCACTCACTTCTTCAATCATGCCAGCCGGCGCGGCATCGAGCGGCTTGGCGCCAAGCAGGATGGCATCCTGCGCAACCACCAGATCTCGCCGAACGGAACACTGCGCGACACCGTCGTCTACAGCATCCTTCCCGGCGAGTGGCCGACCGTGAAGGCGCATCTGACCTATCAGCTGAACGAAAAGCCGCGCTGACCTGCGGCGCACCGCAGCTGACATTTTGCAGCGCAGCAAGCGCGTTAGGCAATTTGTCTAAGATTGCGTTTCGAGGGTTCCACGTCTGCTTGCCAAACAGTCAGCGCGCGGGCAGAAACATCGCGGCCGGCGCTCGCCGGAGCGTCGTGCGCGGGGTTTCGGCCGCCGCAGGGGCACGGCGGTGCGAGGGACCATTCCGTCATGACCGATGTGGCGCGCGATCTCGCAGGAGATATCGAGCAGCTTGCGCCGCCCGCTCCGCGACCGCGCCTTTTGCGCCTGGTCCGCACGCTTGCCGCTCGGGATCTCTGCGATCTCGGCTCGATCGTCCTGCTTGCCGTGATCGCGATCCTCGTATTGGCGACATTCCGCAGCTACGCCATCACCAATGACGAGTGGATCCAGCACCGCTACGGCGAACTGATCGTCGCCTATTACCGCAGCGGCTTCACGGACCGTTCGCTGTTCGATCTCTACAATCTCTATCTGTATGGCGGCCTGTTCGATACTGCGGCGGTGTTGCTCTCCCACGTGGTGCCGATGGACGTGTTCGATCTGCGGCACCTGTCGAGCGCCGCGATTGGCGTCGGTGGTCTCGGCGCAGTGCTTGCAACCGCGCGGCTGATTGCTGGTCCGCGAGCCGGACTGCTGGCGGGCACCGCGCTCGCGGTGTGCGGATCGTGGTACGGCACCATGTTTCATCACACCAAGGACGTTCCGCTTGCCGCGGCGATGGCCGGCGCCGTCTATTTTCTGGCGCGAGCCGCCCGCGACCTGCCGCGCCCGCAACTGCGGCACGTGATTGGTTTCGGCGTGCTGACCGGCGCGGCGCTCGGCGTGAAGGTGCTGGCGCTGCTGCTCGTCTGTTATGTCCCCGTCGCGATCGTGCTCAACATGCCGCCGCATTGCTATCGTGCATCGCGCGAGGCGGCATGGTTCGCCGGCTCGTCGCTGTTGCGATTTGTACCCGCCTTGCTGATCGCCTATGCGATCATGATCGTGACGTGGCCGTGGTCGGCGCTGGCGCCGCTCAATCCGATCCGCGGGCTCATCAGCTTCGGCGACTTCGGCTACAACATCCGTACCCTGCTCGATGGGCACGTCTATCGCATGGCCACCGTGCCGCGCTGGTATGTGCCGACCTATCTCGTCATCAAGGTGCCGCTGTTGATGCTGACGGGAACGGCGCTGGCATTGGCCTTCGCGGCCGTTCCGAAACTCGCGTCGGAGACATTGTCGGACCGCCGCCGCCGCGATGTCGCGCTGATCGGGTTCGTAGCCTTCTTTCCTTTGGTCTGCGAGGCCGCGGCGCACGGCCCGGCGTTCTGCGGCCTGCGTCATTTCCTGTTCGTGCTGCCGCCGCTCGCGGTGCTGACGGGGGTGGGGCTGGACGCCGCGCTCTCGCAGGCCGCGGCCTGGCGCCGCCCGCTCGCGGCCGCGCTGCTGGCGGCGATCGTCGCCGGATTTTCCTGGAACGCGCTGACGCTCTATCGCCTGCATCCTTACGAATACATCGTCTACAATCCGCTGGTCGGTGGATTGTCCGGCGCGTCGCGGCGCTACGCGATGGACTACTGGGCGACGATGATGCCCGAGGCTGTCGACGGGCTGGAAGCCTATCTTGCCAAGACCGAGCCGGTTGCGAGCCGCGACCCGCATCACGTCTACACGGTGGCGTTCTGCGGCGAACGCGCCGCGTTCGTGAAGAAGGCCAAACCGCATCTGCACTGGGCGATGGTCTGGGAAACCGCCGACTTCTTCATCGCGCCGACCCATATGAACTGCGACATGGACAGTCAGGGCAAAGTGGTCGCGACCGTCAAACGCCTGGGCGTGCCGCTTGGCTATGTGAAGGACCAGCGCGCGCTGATTGCAGCAAAACGCAGGGGCTAGAGTTTAGCTTCGCTGTCATGGCCGGGCTTGTTCCGGCCATCCACGTCTTAGAATTTGCAATGCCCTCAAGGTGTGGATGCCCGGCATAGAGCCGGGCATGACGACTCACGCTCAGCCTTGTCCATCCGCAACTTAAGCGTAAACGAACGCCTTGTCGGTCAGGTCGATGGCCGGGAATTCGTCCTTCTCCGCCCAGTAGTCCTGATTGTGCTGCCACTCCGGCTTGTCGCCGCGCTTCGGCAACAGGTGCATGCCGCGCATCATGTAGCCGGGATTGAAATTCTCCGGATCGATCCACGGCAACAGCGGCATGTTGTGATCCTCGGGCCGCAGCTCCGCCGTCACCTTGTGCGCGCCAGTGTCTTTCATGTGCTTCAGCAGTTTGCACACAAAATCCGCGACAAGGTCCACGCGCAAGGTCCAGCTTGCGCGGAAATAACCGAACACCCAGACGAGGTTCGGCACGCCAGTGAACATCATGCCGCGATAGGTGACGGTGTCGGCGAAATCGAGTGGTTTGCCGTCGATGCTGAAGGCGATGTCGCCGGTGGCACTCAGATTGAACCCGGTAGCGGTGACGATGATGTCGGCTTCCAGCGTCTTGCCGGATTTCAGCAAAATGCCCTTTTCGGTGAAGCGATCGATCTCGTCGGTGACGACGGAGGCCTTGCCGGCCTTGATTGCCTGGAACAGGTCGCCGTCCGGAATGAAGGCGATGCGTTGCCGCCACGGCCGGTAGCGCGGCGTGAAATGCGTGGCGATGTCGTAGTCAGGCCCGAGATAGGCTTCGACCGCCGACAGCAAATCCTTCTTGGCGCCTTCGGGATCCCTGAAGGTGCGGCGAGTGAACGCATCCTGTTCGTAGAGGATATGCTTGCGCGTGATCTCGTGGATCCAGGCTTCGTCGATCTGAAGCTTGCGCAGCGTCTCGGCGATCTCGATGGCGTTGCGGCCGGTGCGGAAGTAGGTCGGCGAACGTTGCAGCATCGTCACGTGCGCGACGTCGTCGGCGATGTTGGGCACGAGCGTCGCGGCCGTCGCGCCGGAGCCGATCACGATGACGCGCTTGCCCTTGTAGTCGAGGTCCTGCGGCCACTTCTGCGGATGGATCACAGTGCCCTTGAATTTGTCGAAGTCCTTCCACTCGGGCGTGTAGCCTTCGGCGTGCCGATAATAGCCTTGGCACATCCAGAAGAAATTCGTGGTGAAGCTCAGCCGTTCGCCGCTGTCGAGACGTTCCGCGTCGATGGTCCAGAGGTTGTCGGCGTTCGACCAGTTGGCGGCGACGATTCTGTGGCGGTAGCGGATGTGGCGCGCGAGGTCGTTCTCCGCGATGACGTCGCCCATGTACTTGCGGATCTCGTCGGCGGTTGCGATCGGCGCGGAGGTCCACGGTTTGAAGCGGTAGCCGAAGGTGTGCAGGTCGCTGTCGGAGCGGATGCCGGGATATTTGTGCGTCAGCCAGGTGCCGCCAAAACTCTCCTGCGCTTCCAGCGCCACGAACGTCGTGCCGGGCATCTGCGTCTTCAGGTGATAGGCGGCGCCGACGCCCGAGATGCCAGCGCCGGCGATGACCACATCGAAGTGCTCGGCCCTTTGCGCGGCGTCGGCGTCGATCTTGGTCTGGACGTTCATGGGCGCCTCCTGCGTCACCCTGAGGTGGCCGCGCGAAGCGCGGCCCTCGAAGGGCGATATGTAGGCCATCCATCCTTCGAGGCTCGCTGTCGCTCGCTCCTCAGGATGACGGCAGAAGAGTTCTCACACCTCGCGCCGGTTGAGGAAGGCGAGGCGCTCGAACAGGTGCACGTCCTGCTCGTTCTTGAGCAGCGCGCCGTGCAGCGGCGGA
>JBQCIZ010000291.1:0-3072 GCA_051953235.1 Nitrobacter sp.
TCGACGCGGCACTGATTGGCTCAGAATGGGTCAGGAAACGCGTGGCGGCGGCATCTCGATGCCGCCGATGTTTTGGGACGCGATTCGCTGTCCGCGTGATCCGGCGGGCCGTGCGTGGCTGGTGTTCATCGGCCAAACCGGTTGGCGATGCGCCACACACAAGGTTACAACGAGCAAACTCAAGGGAGTTGCTCATGGATATCTGGCGTCTGCCCGCCGCGGAACTGGCCTCGCTTATCAAATCCCGCAAGATTTCGGCAAAGGAAGCTGCGACCGCGGCGCTCGGCCGGCTCGATGCCGTCAATCCGAAGATCAATGCGGTGGTCGACCATCGCCCTGATGATGTGCTGACGCAGGCGCAAGCGATCGATGAGGCGCTCGCTCGCAAGGAAGATCCCGGTCCGCTCGCAGGAGTTCCGGTCACCATCAAGGTCAACATCGATCAGACCGGCTTTGCCAATACCAACGGTATCACGCTGCAGCGCGACCTGATCGCAAAGACCAACAGTCCGGTGATCGACAATCTGCGCAAGGCCGGGGCTGTCATCCTCGGTCGCACCAACACGCCGGCCTTCTCCTATCGCTGGTTCACCAAGAACCTGGTGCACGGACACACAAAAAATCCGCGCGATCCGGCGATCACGCCGGGCGGTTCGTCGGGTGGCGCGGCCTCGTCGCTGGCAGCGGGTATCGGTCATATCGCGCACGGAACGGATATCGCCGGATCGATCCGCTATCCGGCCTACGCGTGTGGTGTTCACGGTCTGCGGACGACGCTCGGCCGTGTCGCCGCCTGGAACGCATCGGGCGCGGAGCGTTCGATCTGCCCGCAGATCGCGGCTGTCTCAGGCCCCTTGGCGCGGACAATCGGCGATCTCCGCATCGCGTTGGCCGCGATTTCGGGGCGAGATGCGCGCGATCCCTGGTGGGTTCCGGCGCCGCTCGAGGGGCCGCCGGTGCCGAAGCGCGCGGCGCTGTGCATCCGCCCGGACGGACTGGAGGTCGTCGACGAAGTGAAGGCCGCGTTGCGCGATGCGGCAAAGCGGCTGGAGCGTGCAGGCTGGACGGTGGAGGAGATCGAGAACACGCCGCCGCTGAAGGAGGCTGCCGACATCCAGACAAAGCTCTGGCTCGGCGACGGCTATGAGGCGATGCTCGCCGCGGCCGAACGCGAAGGCGATCCCGGCGCGCTCGCGTGCCTGCGCGGCAACCGCAGCAAGGTGCATCCGTTCGATGGCGCCGCGCTGTCGCAGGCGCTGACCCGGCGCGCGACGCTGACGCGCGACTGGCAGACGTTCTTTGAAACGTATCCGGTCGTGCTGATGCCGGTGTCCGGCGAATTGCCGTTCCCCGATCAACTCGACGTCAAGGATGATGCGTCGTTCGCGCGGGTCTGGCGGGCACAAATGCCGATGGTCGGTATTCCCCTGATGGGGCTGCCCGGACTGACCGTATCCACGGGGCTGGTCGGGCGCGTTCCGGTCGGCGTTCAGATCGTCGCGGGCCGCTATCGCGAGGATCTGTGCTTGCTCGCCGGCGAGGCGATCGAGGCCGGCGGCACGCCGGCATCGCCGGTCGATCCCCTCGTTGCCTGATTGAGAGGCTGTTGTGGCTGGCATCTTTGATTTCTCCGCGACGACGCTGGCGGGCGAGCCCTGCGACCTCAAGACGTTCGAGGGGCAGGTCCTCCTGATCGTGAATACCGCCAGCGCCTGCGGTTTCACGCCGCAATACAAGGATCTCGAGGATCTCTATCGCACCATGAAGCCGCGCGGCTTTTCCGTGCTCGGATTTCCCTGCAATCAATTCGGGCATCAGGAGCCGGGGTCGTCGGCGGATATCCAGCAATTCTGCGCCAGCAAGTACGATGTGACGTTTCCGATGTTCGAGAAAATCGACGTCAACGGCAGTGACGCGCACCCGCTCTTCAAGTATCTGAAGCGCGAGAGATCGGGATTGCTCGGCGAATCCATCAAGTGGAACTTCACCAAGTTTCTGGTGGACCGGCAGGGCAGCGTCATTGCGCGCCATGCGCCGACCACCAATCCCAAGACCCTTACGCGAGACATCGAGGCCCTGCTTTGACCGACGACACCACCAGCGACCAGTTGCCCGACCGCCTGTCTACGGACCCGCGCAGCCCTTACTACAACGCCGAGATTCTCGCGCGCGATGTCGGCATCCGCTTCAAGGGTGTCGAGAAGAACAACGTCGAGGAATATTGCGTCAGCGAGGGCTGGGTCCGGGTAACTGCCGGCAACGCCAAGGATCGCCACGGCAATCCGCTGACGATCAAGGTCAGCGGCGCCGTCGAGCCGTATTTCCGCACCAGGGATTGAGCTGCATGTCCGTCCGTATCGTCGACGTGCGCGAAATCACCAAGCCGATCTCGTCGCCGATCCGCAACGCCTACATCGATTTCACCAAGATGACGTCGAGCCTCGTGGCTGTCGTCACCGACGTCGTGCGTGACGGCAAGCCGGTGGTCGGCTATGGCTTCAATTCGAACGGCCGTTACGGGCAGGGCGGTTTGATCCGTGAACGCTTCCGCAACCGCCTGATGGAGGCCGATCCGAAAACGCTGGCGGATGCGAGCAGCGACAATCTCGATCCGGACAAGGTCTGGGCGACGCTGATGTCGAACGAAAAGCCCGGCGGGCACGGCGAGCGCTCGGTCGCGGTCGGCACCATCGACATGGCGGTGTGGGATGCGGTGGCCAAGATCGCGGGCAAGCCGCTGTTCCGTCTGCTGGCCGAACGTCATGGTCGCACCGCCGATCCGCGCGTGTTCGTCTATGCCGCCGGTGGCTACTACTACCCCGGCAAGGATCTGGCGATGCTGCGCAAGGAGATGCGCGGTTATCTCGATCGCGGCTACAACGTCGTCAAGATGAAGATCGGCGGTGCATCCGTCGCGGAGGATCGCGAACGCATCGAGGCGGTGCTGAAGGAGATCGGTTCTCAGGCGCAGCTCGCCGTCGATGCCAACGGACGCTTCGATCTGGAGACCGCGATCGCCTACGCGAAAATGCTGCGCGAGTATCCGCTGTTCTGGTACGAGGAAGCCGGCGA
>JBQCIZ010000292.1:0-3004 GCA_051953235.1 Nitrobacter sp.
CAGAACGAGGCCGGCGCGACCTGGGGATTCGGCGTGGTGTTCTCGGATCAGGCGCTGGAATTCTTGCGCGCCGACGATCCGGAGACGGTCAATGCCATCGCGCCGCGCATGGAAAGCTGGCGCAACATCACGCTGAACCTGCGCGGCGAGAGCGTCGAGATCGATGGCGTCGGCTTTTCGTCGATCGGCCGGCTCGATCTCTTGACGATCCTGCAGCAGCGCGTGCGCGATGTCGGCATCGCACCGCGCTACGGCACGCACGTTCCATCGATCGATCAACTTGCAGGCTACGACCTGATCGTCGCCGCGGATGGACTCAACTCCATCGTCCGCCGCCAGTTCGAGGGCGACTTCGGCGCCAGTGTTTCCTATTCAAGCAACAAGTTCGCGTGGTACGGCACCACAAAGCCGTTCCCGACGCTGTCGCAAACGTTTGTCGAGACCGATCTCGGCGCCTTCAACGCGCATCACTATCGCTACGCGCCGGACATGAGCACGTTTCTGGTCGAATGCGATCGCGCCACCTGGCAGCGCTACGGCTTTGCGGAAAAATCCGTCGATCAGTCCCGCGCGATCTGCGAGCGGGTGTTCGCCGGTGTGCTGGACGGCCATCCGCTGGTGTCGAACAAGTCGGTGTGGCGGAATTTCCCGTGGATCTGGAACGAGCACTGGTCGTTCGGGAATATCGTTCTGATCGGGGATGCACTGCACTCCGCGCATTTCTCGATCGGATCGGGCACGCGGCTTGCGATGGAGGACGCGCTCGCGCTGATCAAGGCGCTGGAAGATGCGCCGGATATTCCGGCTGCGCTCGCGCGCTATGAGGCGGGGCGCAAGCCGGTGGTGAAGAAGCTCATTGCCGCCGCGCGCGCCAGCGCCGACTGGTACGAGCGCTTCCCGGAACACATGAAGCTCGGGCTGATGGATTTCGCGCACAGCTACATCACGCGATCCGGCCGGATCGATGACGAACGCTTGCGCGCGATGGCGCCGGCATTCATGGCGGAATACGACGCGCACAAGGCCGGTACCGCGCCACAACGCGCGAAAGGACGATGACCATGCAGCCGGTCGCCGACAATGTGCCCCGCGACAACGCCGGTGTGCGTGAAATCGGATTTTCGATTCCGGAGCGCTACAACGCGAGCCGCATCCTGTTCGACAATCTCGCGGCCGGGCGCGGCGACAACCTTGCCGTTACGGGGGCGCTTGGGCAGCGGAGCTACCGTGAATTATGCGCGGAGGCTGGCCGCTGGGGCAACGGCTTCCAGTCGCTGGGATTGTCGCGCGGCGACCGCATCCTGATGTTTCTGGATGACACGCCGGCCTATCCCGCCGCATTCTTCGGCGCGGTGCGGGCCGGTTTCGTGCCGCTGCTCATCAATACGCTGACGCCGCCGGACCTGTTGCAATTTTATCTCGCGGATTCTGGCGCGCGCGTTGCGGTTACCGATGCGGAGTTCTGTGCGCGTTTCGACACCACGGCCTGCGCGGAGACGCAACTTGAGACGCTGATCGTCGTCAACGGCGCAGCCGGCTGCAGCGCCGTATCAGAGCTGTTGCAGGCTGAAGACTGGCTGCGCGGCTTCTCAGCGGAGCTTGCCGAAGCCGACACCCATCGCGACGAGATGGCATTCTGGATGTATTCGTCGGGATCCACCGGGCGGCCCAAGGGCATCGTCCATCTGCAGCACGACATGGCCTACAGCGATGCCGCGTTCGCGCAGAACGTGCTGAAGCTCCGCGCGGACGACATCTGCTTCTCGGTGCCGAAAATGTTTTTCGCCTACGGCTTCGGCAACTCCGTCACCTTTCCGTTTTCGGTCGGCGCGGCGTCGCTGCTGCTGCCGGGGCAGCCGAAGCCGGCTTCGATATTTGACGCGATTGCGCGCTTTCGGCCCACCGTGTTCTTCGGCCTGCCGACGCTCTACACCGCATTGACGAAAGCGCCCGAAGCGACAGCCGCCGACGTCACGTCGCTGCGGCTCTCCGTCTCGGCCGCCGAGGTGCTGTCCGCCGATGTTTTCAACGGCTGGAAGGACATCACCGGCCTCGAGATCGTCGAAGGGCTCGGCTCGACCGAGGTGCTGCACGTCTATCTCAGCAATCGTCCGGAGCGGAAGAAACTCGGCGCGGCGGGCCTTCGCGTGCCCGGCTACGAACTGGCGCTGCGTGATACGGACGGCCGTGAGGTCGGTGACGGCGAAGAGGGCATTTTGTGGGTGCGCGGAGACTCCAATACGCCGCTGTACTGGAACCGGCCGGACAAGACCGCGGAGACGATTCGCGACGGCGGCTGGATCTATACCGGCGACCGTTTTTTGCGCGATCATGATGGTTTCTACTTCTTCCGCGGCCGCGCCGACGATCTGGTGAAGATTTCGGGGCAATGGGTGTATCCGCTGGAAGTCGAGTTGTGTCTGGCCGATCATCCCGACGTGCGCGAATGCGCTGTGATCGCCGCCGAATTGCCGGACCGGCGCATGACATTGCGGGCGATGGTGGTGATGAACGCCACGCCCGCCGACGATGCGGCGGCCACGAAGGCGTTGCAGGATTACGTCAAGGCGAAACTGCTGCCCTACAAGTATCCACGCGAGATCCTGTTCGTGGACGATCTGCCGAAAACCGGCACCGGCAAGATCGACCGCCAGGCGGTGCTAAGGACGATCGGGTAGTGCGTTTCCGATAAGTGTGATCGCATGTCCGAGCACGTCACTTCGGCGATCGAAGCCCTGGGCTGGAGGTCCACTTTTCGACCTCGCTCCGGACTACGTCGTCGTCCTTCGGCTTTTTGGGCAAACGAATATCCCTGGGCACCTTCGGCAGCTTCTGCTCCATGACAACCTACCTTTCGGTCATCAAACTAGGCCGTGAAAGCGACATGCGCAACTACTAAGTTATTGATATTATTATATATTTTGCTAATTTTGGGAGTTTTGGGACAAGATTGGAACCTGTGGCGCCTACTCCGAGTTAGATAATTACTCATTTTACACAAAGG
>JBQCIZ010000293.1:0-3601 GCA_051953235.1 Nitrobacter sp.
TCGACCTCGCGTGCGTGACCGGCGTCGAGTTCGCCGTCGATCAGCGCGTGCAGAAGGATGTCCGCTTCGTCGCAGGTCATCTGGGTTGCTCCTCTTCCGCAAGCCACGCCGACCGCAGCATGGCGCGCGCCCGCGCGAGCCGCGACATGACGGTGCCGACTGGAGCACCGACGGTCTCGGCGATCTCGCGATAGGACAGGTTCTGGATTTCACGCAGGACAAAGGTCTCCCTGAAGGGCTCCGCGAGCGTGGCGATCATCCGCCGGATCGAATTCGCATCGCGCTTTTGCAGAATTTCGGTTTCTGGTGTGTCCTGGTTCTCCTGCCATAGCGGGGCGGTCGCTTCGGCGCTTTCGGGCAGGTCGTCGATGGCCGTCGTGCTCGATTTGGCGCGGCGGGCGAACTCGGCGTGGCAGACATTGCGCAGGATGGCGAGCAGCCACGGCTTCATTGCCGGTCCGCGATAGCTGTCGAAGTGTTTCAGCGCGCGCAGATAGCATTCCTGCACGGCGTCCTCGGCATCGGCGGGATCGCGCAGAAGATAGCGCGCGACGGTATAGACATCGTCGAGATAGGGCAGCGCCGCCTCGCGAAAGCGCTGCGCCTTGGCCTGATCGTCTCTGGGTGACCCAAACATCATTGTGGTGTTCGCAGCCGGATGTGCCCGGGCAGCCTCGAAACGCTGCCCGGGCGCATAGGTGATGCCTTGCTTTTCGCCGTTACTCAACCTTGATCATTCCCACCATGTGCGGATGCAGCGAACAAAAGTACTTGTAGTCGCCGGCGCTGGTGAAGGTGAACGAGTAGGTCTGGTCCGTATCCATCACCTTGGAGCGGAATTTTCCAGCGGAAACGACCGTATGCGGAATGTCGTCATGGTTGGTCCACGTCACCGTCGTGCCGACTTTCACCGTCAGTTGCGCGGGTTCGAAGGTGAAGTTGTCGATCTTCACCGACATCTCCTCGCAATGGGCAACGGACATTTGCGTTGCAAGCGCCGCAGCCACGGCAAGCCGGATGGCGCCGGCGCGCAAGTTCAGAAACATCATGATTCACGATCCTCAGCCCTGCAGCGGCGTATCGATGATGGCGAGGCGCTCGTCGCCGGGTTTGAAGATGATGCTGGCGGTGCCGAGCAGGCTGCGCAGCTTGTCGTCGGCGACCTTCATCGGCCCGGGTGAGGGCGCGGTGCCCGGCGCGGGCTGCGGGAAGGCTGTCGAGCGCGCGGTGTGGAAGGTGACGTTGCCTTCGACCTTTTGCATGACCTGGTGGATGTGGCCGTTGAGCACGGTCACCGAGCCAAACCCCTTCAGCAGGTCGAGCGCCCGCGCGCCGTCCTCGGTGCCCCAGCCCCAGGTCGGATACACCGACCACAGCGGGATATGCGCGAACACCACGATCGGCTGGGAGTTCGAACGGCCTTTGAGATCGTCGGCAAGCCACGCCAGTTGCTCCGCGCCGAGATTGCCGAGGCCGCCGGCTTTCAGATCCACGACATTGACGAGGCCGATGAAGTGAACGCCGTTGGCGTCGAACGAATACCAGCCCGCGCCCTTGGTGCCACGCCCGTAGCGCTCGCGATACAGCTTGACTTCCTCGTCGATGAAATCGTGCTCGCCGGGAACGTAGTGCACGTCGAGGCGCGATTGGGAGATGATGCGCTCGGCGTCATCGAACTCGGAGGCCTTCGACAGGTGGGTGATGTCGCCGGTGTGAATCATGAAAGATGGTTTCACCGGCATCGTCTTGATTTTGCCGATTGCTTCCTCGAGCGAGGCGAGCGCGTGTGGGTTCGCAGCCTTGTCGAAGCCGACATGGCTGTCGCTGATCTGCAGGAAGGTGAGGGCGGAGGCGGATGCTTCCGCAGCTTGCGCCGAGCCGACGAGGCCGAGGGATCGCGGCACGCCGCCGGCAATGGTCCAGAGCACGCCGGTACCGGCCCATGTCATGCATTCCAGCACCTTGCGGCGGTTGACGCCGTCGCCGTCGTGATTGTGGTCGTGACTCATCGGAGGTCTCCAGGCCCGTCATTGGGCACGCAGACCTGATCGGAGGACGCGCGGATTTATTCCCGCGTCGTTGACGAGCATCAAGCGACTGGTTTGTCTGGATTTTCGTCGCGCGCGGAGCGCGATGACGAAAGCGTTACCGGCGATCCTCAATGGCCATGGCTGCACCTTTCGAGGCGATCATGGCGGTCGGCGTATTGGTGTTGCCGGACGTGATGGTCGGCATGACCGAGGCGTCGATGATACGCAGTCCATCGAGGCCACGGAAGCGCAAGCGTTCGTCGACGACGGCCATCGGGTCTGACGCCGTGCCCATCTTCGCGGTGCCGACCGGATGGAAGATCGTGGTGCCGATATCGCCGGCGGCCTTCGCCAGCGAAGCATCGTCGTCGCCGACCGATGGGCCGGGCAGGAATTCTTCCGGACGATATTTGGCCAGCACTGGCTGCTTCATCAGTCGCCGCGTGGTGCGGATGGCATCGGCCGCCACCTCGCGGTCCTCATCGGTTGCAAGATAATTCGGTGCGATCGACGGCTTTTCGTCGGATGTCGCCGAGCGCAGCCGCACCGTGCCGCGCGAGGTCGGCTGCAAGTTGCAGGCGCTCACCGTGATTGCGGGAAAGCGGTGCAACGGATCGCCGAACTTGTCGAGCGACAGCGGCTGGACGTGAAACTGGATGTTGGCGCGTTCGTGGCGCGAATTCGATCGCGTGAAGATGCCGAGCTGCGACGGCGCCATGGTCAGGGGCCCACGCCGGCGTAGCGCATAGTCCACGCCCATCCAGCCGCGCTTGAACAGGTTGTAGTAGGTTTCGTTCAGCGTCTTGACGCCCGAGACCTTGTAGATCGCGCGCTGCTGCAGATGGTCCTGCAGGTTGCGGCCGACGCCTTGCTTGTCCAGCACGACATCGATGCCAAGTGGAGCAAGCCAGTCGGCGGGGCCGATGCCCGAGCGATGCAGCACCTGGACCGAGCCGATCGATCCGGCGCACAGGATCACTTCGCCTTTGGTCCGCGCCTCGATGGTCTCGCCATTCTGGATGAATCGCACGCCGGCGGTGCGCCCGTTCTCCACGATCAGCCGGTCCGTCAGCACGTTGGTCTCGAGCCGCAGGTTGGGGCGGTTCAGTGCGGGTTTGAGAAACCCGCGCGCCGACGACCAGCGCCGCCCGCGCTTCTGGTTGACATGGAAGTAGCCGACGCCCTCGTTGTCGCCGGTATTGAAGTCGGGCGTCCTGCGGATCCCCATTTCCTCCGCGGCTTCCGCGACGGCGTCCAGCACGGCCCACGACAGCCGCGGCGCCTCGATGCGCCAGCCGCCGCCGCTACCGTGATGTGCGCTGGCGCCAAGGAAATGATCCTCGAGCGTCTTGAACACCGGCAGAACGTCGTCGTAGCCCCAGCCGGTTAGCCCCAATTGGCGCCAATGATCGTAGTCGGCAGCCTGGCCCCGCATCGAGATCATGGCATTGATCGCCGAGGAACCGCCGATCACCTTGCCGCGCGGATAGGAGAGGGAGCGGCCGTTCAGGCCCGGCTCCGGTTCGGTCTTGAACATCCAGTCGGAGCGCGGGTTGCCGATCGCAAACAGA
>JBQCIZ010000294.1:0-3308 GCA_051953235.1 Nitrobacter sp.
CTCGACATAAAGGCGGTCGCCGAAGAACTGCGTCAGTTGCTCGCAGCGTGCCACCGCAAGCCCGGCCTGATCGGCATTGAAAGCCAGCGCAACCGGCCCGTCAGGACCGCCGGTCAGGGCAATCAGGCCTTCGTTCTCGTCCCGCAGCCACTGCGATTTGATATGCGGCGACTGATGCACCGGCGTCTCGAGGAACGCGCGGGAGTTCAGCCGCATCAGGTTGCGGTAACCGGCCTCGCGGGATGCCAGCAGAACGATCCGTCCAAGAGGCAGCGCGCTGCGCGCATTGGGGTCCTGATCCCCAAAATCGATCGCCAGTTCGCAACCGACGATCGGCTGAATGCCGTAGCCCGCGACCTTGTCCGAGAATTCCAGCGCCCCGAACATATTGTCGGTGTCGGTGAGCGCGAGAGCCGGCTGGCGGTCCGCCTTGGCCAGTTCGGCCAGCTTCTGAATCTTGATCGAGCCCTTCAGCAGCGAATAGGCCGAGTGGACGTGCAGATGGACGAATCCGGCGTTGGCGGTAGCGGCGAGCTTCTGGGTCATGGCCTCAGGCAATCAGGGGGCTGGGATGGACGGGCGGCTGGAAAGCCGACTCGCCAGTTCGATGGTGATGGCTGACCCCTGCCATGTCCATGCGAAACCCCGCACCGCGCGGAGGGTATCCCGGGTTTCCCCAGCGCGGTTTCCAATGCCTTCTAGAGCTGGGGAATCACCTGGGCCCAGACCGCCACCATTCCAACAAACAGCACGATGGAGGTCAGCGCAGCGGCTTCTTCAATGAACGTCCTCAACATGACACTCTCTCCTCTGACTGGAACATAATGAGAACATTGTTCCAGTTTTGTTCTCAGAGTCAAGCGCGGTCTGGCGGTCCGTTCGGGGAACGGCCGGATTGGTTAATCTCGGAGATGTGGCTTGAACCAAGGTGGCCAGCCGGTTAGCAGCGGACCGGCACCACTCAATGAAGAAAAAGCAGGAGACGCTTGTGCGCGCAGCCTTTTTGATCGCTCTCATCTCGATTTGCGGAAGCGCGGCGGCGCAGGCCCAGGCCTGGGACAGCCGCTATCCGGTCTGCGGGATCGTCTACGGGCCGACCTCCTACAATGACTGCCGGTATTTCACGATCCCGCAATGCCGGGCGCAGGCGTCGGGGCTTCCCATCCAGTGTGTGGAGAACCCGTATTTCGCCGGCGCGAATTCCGATTCGAACCGGCATCGGCGCCGGCGCTTCGATTGATCGGGAGTGCCGGCCGGGACACGGGAGGGCACCGTCCCTAGTCCAGTTCGATAATCTGGCCGTTTTCGAGCGACACCCGGCGGTCCATCCGGTCCGCGAGCTCCATGTTGTGGGTGGCGATCAGCATTGCCACCCGTGTCGCCTTCACGAGCTGCATCAGCGCACTGAACACATGGTCAGCGGTGTGCGGATCGAGATTGCCGGTGGGCTCGTCGGCCAGCAGCACGCGCGGCGCGTTGGCCACCGCCCGGGCAATCGCAACCCGCTGCTGTTCGCCGCCGGACAGTTCGGCCGGGCGATGGGTGACACGGTCGCCAAGGCCGAGATAGGCGAGGATTTCACGCGCGCGTGTCACCGTTTCCGAGCGCTTCAGGCCCCGGATCATCTGCGGCAGCATGACGTTCTCGAGCGCAGTGAATTCAGGCAGCAGCCGGTGTGACTGATAGACGAAGCCGATGTCGGTGCGGCGGATTTGCGTGCGCTCCACATCCGACAGCCCCGACGTCGCGGCGCCGCCGACGTAGACCTCTCCGTCATCCGGGCTCTCGAGCAGTCCCGCGATGTGCAGCAGGGTCGACTTGCCAGATCCGGAAGGAGCCACCAGCGCCACCGACTGGCCCGCCCACAGGGCGAGCTTCGCGCCGTCGAGAATGATTAGCTTCGATTCACCCTGGGTGTACTGCCGTTTGATCTCATGGAGATAAACGACCGGTATTTCTTCCGCCCCCTGCTCCATATCGGCCCTCACTCGTACCGGAGCGCGTCGACGGGATCGAGGCGCGCGGCTCGCCACGACGGATACAGCGTTGCCAGGAACGACAATGTCAGCGCCATGATCACCACAGCGCTGGTCTCGCGCACGTCGACCTCGGCCGGCAGCTTGGACAGGAAGTAAAGCTCCGGCGAAAACAGTTCGGTGCTGGTGAGCCACGACAGGAATTCGCGGATGGACTCGATATTGAGGCAGATCACCAGTCCGACGACGAAGCCCGTCAGCGTGCCGACGACGCCGATTGCGGCGCCCGTGATCAGGAAGATGCGCATGATCGAGCCCTGCGACGCGCCCATCGTGCGCAGGATCGCGATGTCGCTGCCCTTGTCCTTGACCAGCATAATAAGCCCCGACACGATGTTCAGCGCCGCGACCAGCACGATCAGCGTCAGGATCAGGAACATCACGTTGCGTTCGACCTGAAGCGCATTGAAGAACGTCGAGTTGCGCTGCCGCCAGTCGACCAGAAACACCGGCCGGCCCGCGGCTTCCGTGACCGACTTGCGGAATTCATCGATCTTGTCCGGATTGTCCGTGTAGACCTCGATCGCGGTCACATCGTTGGCGCGGTTGAAATAGGCCTGCGCCTCAGGCAGCGGCATGAAGATGAACGTCGAGTCGTATTCGGACATCCCGACTTCGAACACCGCGACGATCTTGTAGGACTTGATGCGGGGTGTCACGCCCATGGGAGTTACCGCACCACGCGGCGCGACAAGCGTGATGGTGTCACCCGCATGCAGGGAAAGCTGATCGGCGAGCCGGCGGCCGATGGCAACGCCGTGACCGTCATCAAATCCCTCCAGCGTTCCTTGCTTGATATTGTTGGCGACCGAGGTGAGCTTGTTCAGGTCGTCGCCGCGGATGCCGCGGACGAGCACCCCTGACGCATTGAAAGCCGACGACGCCAGGGCCTGACCGTCCACCACGGGCGCCGCGAGGCGGATGCCGGAGACCTGGCTGACGCGATCGGCCACGTCCTTCCAGTCCGTCAGCGGCGATTCCAGCGGCTGAATCAGGAGATGTCCGTTGAGGCCGAGGATCTTGCCGAGCAATTCCGTGCGAAATCCGTTCATGACGGCCATCACGATGATCAGGGTGGCGACCCCGAGCATGATGCCGAGAAAGGAGAAGCCGGCGATGACGGAGATGAAGCCTTCCTTCCGCCGTGCGCGCAGATAGCGCCCGGACAGCATCCACTCGAAGGCGGCAAACGGCTTGGTCCGGAGCGGCTCGGTCATGGTCTCATCCATCGTTCGATAATCCCATGATTCGGGCCAATTGTGGCCGGAATGG
>JBQCIZ010000295.1:0-2758 GCA_051953235.1 Nitrobacter sp.
CCCGCCCCCGGGGGGGGTCGGGGGGCCGGGGGGGGGGGGGGGGGGCCCGTTTCAATATCGAGACCGTACCCCCTCACCCCAACCCTCTCCCCATGGGAGAGGGAGCCTTCTTCGTTGCTCGGAAAACGTTTCGGTCAAATCTGAAATGCGCTGGTGAGATCTCGCGCCGATATCACGCCTTCGCGGCGAACGTCGTCGCGCCGGCGAGTTCGGCTGCGATCATGGCGCCGAGGGCCATGTCGCTCTGCTGACCGAAGCCGTGATGCACGATGCGGCCGTCGCGCCCGATCAGGATGCTGGTCGGCGTACCCTGCATGCCGTAGCGGCTCATGGTGACCGGCAGCGGCGTACCGTCGCCGGCGGCATCGACGCCGATCGGAAACGTCAGCCGGTATTCGTGAATGAAGGCGTCGAGCGCAACCGGGGTCATCGCCGCGTGATGCTCGAACACCGTGTGCAGGCCGATCACCTGCAGGTCGGTGGCGCGGAACAAGTCGTGCGCGCGCTGCGTCTGCGGCGTGCCGTGCGACACGCAGCCCGGGCACAGCATCTGAAAGGCATGAAGCAGCACCGGCCGCCCACGCAGCGCGGCCAGTGTCAGCGGTTCGGCGGTGTTGAACCATTGCAACACGGCGAGTTCGGGCGCGGGGACATCGGCGTCGGTCATGGTGTGATTCCATGCAGTCGCCGCGATCATTCACTCACCGGCGGATGGCGACCGCAGGGAGCGATGATAGCGTCCCGCTTCGGTGATGCAACGCGTTCGTGCCGCGCTCCACCGCCTCGCCGCGTCAGCCCGGCGTCGAGCTGAGCACTTCGTTATCGGCCGTTTCGTCGGTGTCCTTGCGGCGTCCGAAGAAGGCCGAGCGGTTTGCCTCCGACGATCTGGCCGTCGCGCGGATGCGCAACAGGTCCTTGCGCGCGACGAGGCCGACGAGATGCCGGGTCGTGCGATCCACGATCGGCACGCGGCCGACATCGGCCAGCACCATGCGGTCGGCGAGATGCGAGACCGGTTCGTCCGGATAGCCGACGGTGAGCGAACTGTCCGACAGCAGATCGAACAGCGTGTCATTGTCGTCGGATTCTTCCTTTTCCGCACGCCAGCGCAGCACGTCGGACCGTCCGACCAGCCCGGCGACGCGGCCGTCGGCGTCGATCAGCGGATAGGATTTGTGCCGTCGCGCATCGCCGGAGAAGAACGCGAGCGCCTCGCGCAGCGGCATCGCCGATGGCAGCGTGTCGACTTTGCGGACCATCACGTCGTTGACGCGCAACAGCTCGAACGGGTCGATGCTGTATTCGCGCACCACATGCTGGCCGCGCCGGGCGATCTTCTCGGTCAGGATCGACCGCTTGAGCAGCAGTACGGTCAGCGCGTAGGCGGCGCTGGCCGCGATCAGCAGCGGGCCCATCAGCGCGAAGTCACCGGTCAATTCGACCGCGAAAAAGATGGCGGTCAGCGGCGCGCGCATGGTGCCGCCCATCATCGCCGCCATGCCGATCAGCGCCCACACGCCATGATCGCCCGGCAGCAACAGACCTTCGAGCCAGCCCGCGCAGCCGCCGAAGATCAGGAGCGGCGCCAGCACGCCGCCGGAGGTGCCGGATGCGAGTGCGACGATCCAGATCGCCGATTTCACCACCAGGATCAGGATCACCGCCTTCAGGGCGATCTGATCGTTCAGAAGACCCGCGATGATGTCGTAGCCGACGCCGAGCGCGCGGGGCTCGATCAATCCGCCGAGCCCGACGATCACGCCGCCGATCGCCGGCCACCACATCCAGTGCAGCGGAATGTGTTCGAACAGGTCCTCGGCCTTGTAGAGCAGGCCGGTGAGCATGCCGGATTGCAGCCCTGCGACCACGCCGACGCCGATGCAGGGAAACAGTCCCCACCACGGCAGGTCGAGATGCCCCGAGAATGGAAACAGTGCGCCGTGGCCGATCAGGAACGGCCGGATCACGGATGCGATGACGCAGGCCGCGATCACCGGAATCAGGCTGCGCGGCTTCAGCTCGAACAGCAGAAGTTCGACGGCGAGCATCACCGCGGCGACCGGCGTGCCGAAGATCGCGGTCATGCCGGCCGCGGCGCCGGCGACCAGCAGCGTCTTGCGCTCGGCGGCGCTCATGCTGAAGAACTGCGCGAACAGCGAACCGACCGCGCCGCCGGTCATGATGATCGGACCTTCGGCGCCGAACGGGCCGCCGCTGCCGATCGAGATCGCCGACGACAGCGGCTTGAGCACCGCCACCTTCGGTTGCAGGCGGCTGCCGCCGATCAGGATCGCCTCGATCGCCTCGGGGATGCCGTGGCCGCGGATCTTCTCCGAGCCGAAGCGCGCCATCAGCCCGATGACCAGGCCGCCGACGGCCGGCGCCAGCGCCATCCAGGGCGAGCGCACGGCGCTCGGCGGCGGTGCGGTGCAGGAGCTGGCCGGCGATGCTGCCGACGGCGCCGCCGGTGACGATGATCGGGCCCTCGGCGCCGAACGGGCCGCCGGAGCCGATGCTCACCGCGCTCGACAGCGGCTTGAGGACGGCCAGGCGCGGCTCCATCCGGCTGCCGCGCAGCAGGATCGTCTCGATCGCCTCGGGGATGCCGTGGCCGCGGATGCGCTCGGAGCCGAACTTCGCCATGAAGCCGACGATCAGCGCGCCGACGATCGGGATGAGGATCACGAAGACGCCGAGATTGTTGTCGGCGGGGGAGATGTTCGTCCAACTGATGCGGCCGTAGAAGAAGAGATCGGTG
>JBQCIZ010000296.1:0-5335 GCA_051953235.1 Nitrobacter sp.
ATGGGGGCCAGAGAGATATACAGATCGACCGCGAAGCCTTTTTTTGGTTCCACGAAGCGCAATCCGGGCTTTATGCCGGCGACCCCACAAGCCCGTGCGATGTCATCAATCAAGATGAACGCAATGTTATCTGGCGGACGACCACGCCCGCACTTCCGATTCTTCAGCGGCCCTCGAATTGAGAGACTTGCGGCGAACCCGACGGCAACCATTAAGTCGATCTTGAACTGCTCCAGATCGCTGGAATCCAGCTTCGCGCGCCTGTTGCTTTTATTGGGACCTACAAAGTGGTCGTTGACAACGCGCTCAATCACGTTCTGCATGCGAACGTACTGACGCGCACTTAAGTCGAAAACTGAAAAGGCCTCCGAACAAGAGCGGCCCTGTGGGATATCGTCAAAGCTGACGAGATCGCTTGGCTGGGATGCCGGCTTTGGGGTGGTCCGCCGACGGGCACTTTTAACGGATGACATCCAGTTCTGCCTTGTGTAGGGCGTACGCCTGAGCACTCAAGGACCGCGTCGTTACGGGGCGGACGGTCAGGAGAACGCTATCCCTGGAAGCCACACGGCTTTCCCTAAAGGAAGGTAAATAACGGCCTCTCGCGGGATTGCCGGCAGTGGAAATCATCCGCGCCCGAGCGCAATGACGTTTAGCGATCTCTGCGCCACGCAATAAGCAGCCCACGCATCCATCAGCTTGCGACGCTTCTCCAGTGCGTCACTACGCCGATAGGCTTGTTCGGCTTTGTCGCCGATGACGTGCGCTAGCGCGGTTTCCACGACCTCCCTTGCGAATTCCGTCTCGTTCCCAGCCCAGTCTCGAAAGCAGGAACGGAAGCCGTGAACGGTAGCACTTTGGAGTTTCATATGGCGGAGAACCATCGCCATGGCCATGCTCGAAAGTGGCTTGTCCCGAACCTGTCCGGGAAACACAAATTCGCTGGTCTGTGTCTCTTTCAGCGCCGTCAGGATTGAAACAGCGCGCGCAGCAAGAGGCACGCGATGCTCGCGGTGGGCCTTCATTCGAGAGGCAGGCACAGTCCAGATTGCTTTCTCCAAATCCACCTCAGGCCATCGCATTCCCAGGATTTCGCCCGATCGTGCTGCCGTCAGAATGCAGAGTTCAAGTGCACGAGCCCCTAGCGATTGCTGCTGCTGCAGCCTGCTGATGAACGCCGATACGTCTTCGTACGGCATAGCTGCGTGGTGGCCTCGGCTCAACGTCGGCAGGCGCGGCAACAGATGGTCCAGGTGCCCACGCCACCGGGCAGGGTTCTCTGTCGTTCGGAAACCTTTTGCCTTTGCCGCATCCAGTACCCTCTCGATCCGTCCCCGAACCCGGGAAGCGGTTTCGGGCTTCACCGTCCAGATCGGCTTGAGTACCGCAATGACATCGTCAGTGGCGACGGTATCAACCGGCATGCTCCGCAGGGGCGCCGCATAGGTTATCAGAGTGCTTTTCCACTGAGCCTTGTGTTTGTTGTTTCTGAAGCCCTCGGACAGCGCCTCGCATACGGTGTCGGCTAGCTCGCCGAACGTTGGAACGCCGATGTCTTTTCTACGTTCGGCAATGGGGTTCAGCCCCTGCGTGACATGCCGCATTGCAGCACGGGCTTTTTCACGGGCATCGGCCAACGGGACGTTCGCTGCATTGCCGAGCCCCATCTCTTTCGGTCTGCCGCGCCAGGTGAACCGAAGAACCCATTTACGCGAGCCCGCTGAGGAAACGATTAGGTAAAGGTTACCGCCGTCGGCGTACTTTCCGGGCTTGGCGGTTTCGACTTTGCGGGCGTTCAGGTGACCGGCCATGAGGGGCGTCCTTTATGGACTCCCCAGAGCAGTGTGCCTGGTCAGAAAGAGCCACCCCTCCGCCGCGTCGCGCAGCTGGTCCCCAAATCAGTCCCCAAATTTGACGCGGTTAAGCACAAACAGCCGTGAATGACCTCGGACAGGCGGGCGGTTAAAGCGAGGGAAATGTTTGCGAATTTATAGGCTTGGCGATCTACAGCGGACATGGCCGGATGGGCGTTAGTCGGCCACTCTCTCCGCCATCACATCAATTTCCGCGATATTCCCGCTGCAGCCGGATGCGGTCAGCCCGACCCGTCATGTCCGGTCATGACGGGTACAATAATTCAACCAGGGTATCCCGCTTTGGTCACAGCGCCGGGGTCCACCTGTTGCGGTGGCGGTAGAGCTTCGACAGGCGGAAGTTGCCGACTTCCTGCTTGCCCTTGCGGAAAATGGCGATCGCCTTTTGAACGCTCATTTCCGGTATGATGTCTGGCCTGCTGCCACAGAGCATGACCAGCTCGAAAACAAGGTTGGTCAGTGCCGGCATGTCGGTCCATTGCTGCGTCTGATAGGGCTCCTCCCAATGGGCCCACGCCCAGTCCTCGATGAGATAGAGACCTCCACTCTTGAGATAATGAAAGGACGCCTCAAAGCTCGCGCGGGAGAGTTCGTATTGATGCGAGGCGTCGTCGATGATCATGTCCAGCCGTTGTCCGGGGAATTCCGTCTGGATGATTGTCTGGACCCGCGCCGCGTCGCCTTGTGACGTGTTGTAGTACAGTTTTATGCGGTCCTTCAGGCCGTGGTCCCGGATCAGGCCGAGCACCGCAGGACTGGGCGGTCTGATGTCGATCCCGACGAATTTGATACGTTCCTCGATAGCGGCAAGCAGCAAGGCCGATCCGCCTTCGAAGATGCCGAACTCCAGGATATTGGTCACCGCGTTCTCGCGAATGAGGTTCTTGTAGCGGTCGATCATGCCGCGGTTCTTGATCAGCGCGACGGAATCCCTTGTTGTCCTGGCGTCATTGAAGTTCTGACGGATCAGGCAAAATTTCATGCCGTTGATCACGAAAGTGTCCTCATCGCTCCAGATCTCGTCGCGCCAGATGTCATCCATCGGAAACTCCTCTTGATTACAGAAGTGTCGCGGCTATCCGCCCTGTGGGGCACAAAGCCTGTCCTGCCAGACAACCGGTGTTTTTCCGTCCTTGTCTGAAGGCTCGTGGCGCAGGTCATCGCCGGCGATCCGCATGCCGGGCGGACAAGGCCATGCCATCGTCATCGCGTCATTGGCCGGTTTGCATCCGGCGCCCGCTGTTGTCGCTGACGTGGGTGACGAACCGACGGGGCACGTCTTGGGATCGATCCGGGTCGGCCATGTGAGCTTGAAAGGCGGAATGGTCGGGTGCCGGCCCGCCGCGTTGGCGATTACCTTGAGCCGTCGTACGCCTTCAGACAGCGTCGGCTGAATCCAGCCGCCTTCGGAGCTTTCGTTCCAGGCATACAGCACAATGCTCCGGAAGCGATTGTTGCGCGGATTGCTGGCCGCCTCGTTCATTGCGCCACGGATTTGCTGCGTCCATTCCGCATCGGTCGCGGGCTGGCACCAATCGGGATTCGGTTTGCGATCCTTCTTTTCCTGAGAATTGCGCAAGGCCGGACGATAGTCCCACCCGAGCGTCACGGTCGGCAGAAAGCCTCCGGAGCCATTTTTGGTTTCGACCTGCCACGCTTTCTGCGCGAGAGCGGCGCAACTGGCATACGGCAGGGATTTTCCATTCGCTCCGAGGGCGGTCGCGTAGGTGCTCGCGGCATCAAATCCGATCCTGTGGGCAACCGGCTCCGACTCGGACAAGTTGAAAATCAGAGCAACGAGATAGAGGTTTCGGCCAGTCGCGGCCTTCACACGCTTCCTCATGTCGTCGAGGGCGGCTTTGGCGCCTTGCTCGTCTCCCAGACCTTTCAGCCATGTCGACATCGTCCCGACAAAGAAAAATACCGGAGCCGAGCCGTCGCTCGTGCGCATGTAATCGGGCCCGTGAAGCGCTTTGGTGATCGCATCGCTCACCATCGGCACATCGCGGGACGGAAATGACAGGTTGAAATTCAGGGCGTACTTGATGCCGAGCTTGTCCGGGAGGCGAACGAAATTTTCCATTGCGCGATTGAGTGCAACAGCACGATGTGGATCGCGTCCCCAAGCGGCGCTTTCCAGGTAATAGCCGAATATGAAATAGTCCAAACCTGCGGACTTCGCGTAATGGACGTCCGCATTCAGGGCTCTTTCGGAATTTCCGGGAAAGCCCAGTTCGCCATTCGGCAGACGTTCTGTGTAATAAGGAACGCGGTCGCGCAGTCCAGGGTCGGCCAGGACCTGCCCGTAGGGACTGTCGAGACTCCAGTTGTCCCACCGGATGGCGCCCAACGCGACCTTTGTTGACGCAGCGGATGCTGCAGCCGGCGAAGCGGATGTGGAGGGATTGCTTTTGCTCACTTGAGCAATGGCAGGCAACGAGGAGACCGCCGTTGCAAGCACAACAAGCAGACGCATCGACCATTGCGGGGCTGTCCACATCGTCGCTTTCCCTTTGTCCGACGCAACGCCGAGGCGCTGCACGAGGTGGACACAACACCTATTCAAAGAGCAACTGAGGGCGCTTATGTGGCGACGATGTGCAATCGCAACTGCCGTGATTGTGGCGACGATCCCGGTGTAGCGGCGCAACGTCAGAGCGTTTGCTGCAAGCCAAAGAGATTCCATCTCGAATCGAAGCAGAGCTTCCTTGTCCTAAATGCAGATAAAATGCAGATAAAATGCAGATCGTGTCGTGCGGCTGTCACATGGAACCTCGCGCCGTGCGATTCCGTTGATTGGGAACTCTCCTCGCATGGGCCGTGCGAGATGCTGCAATTCATTTCGCGCGAGGCGTCGCCGTAAAATGCCTTCTCCTTCCAGCGGGAATCGGCTGACGCCTTTCTCCTTAAGGGTGTTTTGCATTTTCGCTATGGCGCTGGGCCGCCAACACCATTCCTGCCGTTGAATCGTCCGTCGCGATCGTTCAAGGTGCGGCAACACGTTGCACGGGGCCGCACTGCTTCTCATGTCCGATATTTCAGTCATCGCCAATGGCGAGCGCGTTCTTGCCGATCTCAACGCGCTCCGCGCCATCGGCACCTACAAGACCGGCGTACACAAGCCGACGTTCTCCGAAGCGCACATGCGCTCGCTCGTCTGGCTGACGGAGAAGTTGCCGGTCGCCGGCCTGACAGGTGCAATCGACGGCATCGGCAATGTGGTCGGTACCAGTGCGAAGCCCGGCCCAAAACTTCTGGCGGGATCGCATCTTGAAAGCCAGAACCACGCGGGCTGGCTCGATGGGCCGCTCGGCGTCGTCTATGCGCTCGAAGCAGCGCGCGTCATCAATACCGATCCGTCCATTCCCGGAGCCGTCGAGGTCGCCGCCTGGTGCGATGAGGAGGGCCACTTCGGTCACTTTCTCGGCAGCCGGTCCTATGTCGGTCTCGCGACCGATGCG
>JBQCIZ010000297.1:0-8892 GCA_051953235.1 Nitrobacter sp.
ATTTCAACCCTCAACGGCGTCCTGTTCGGGATGCTGTTGTTTTTGCTGTCGAGCGGCCTGACCGTCATCTTCAGCATGATGGGCGTGCTCAATTTCGCCCATGCCAGCTTCTACATGCTGGGCGCGTTTTTCGGCTATCAATTGACAAAGTGGATCGGGTTCTGGCCAGCCCTAGTGCTTGCGCCGCTGCTGGTCGGGGCAGTCGGCATGGCCGTCGAACGTTATGGCCTGCGCAATACCCACAAGCACGGCCACGTCGCCGAATTGTTGCTCACGTTCGGACTGGCGTTTGCGATCGAGGAAATCGTGTCGATGGTTTGGGGCAAAAGCCCGGTGGACTATCGGGTGCCTGAACTGCTCGACTTTTCCGCCTTCACCATTTTCTCTACCAACTATCCCGCCTACAAGATGTTCATGCTGGCGGTGTCGGTGCTGATCTTCGTGGCGCTGCTGATCGTGCTCAAGCGCACCCGCGTCGGACTGATCGTGCAGGCGGCGCTGACGCATCCCAGCATGGTGGCCCATCTCGGCCATAACGTCGGGCGGGTGTTCATGCTGGTGTTCGGCGTCGGCTCGGCGCTGGCCGGCGTCGCCGGTGTCATCGCTGGCCCTGCGCTGGTCACGCAATCGGATATGGCGGGACTGCTCGGGCCGATCCTCTTCGTGGTCATCGTGTTCGGCGGCCTCGGCTCGCTGCCCGGCGCGTTCATCGCCTCGCTGGTCATCGGACTGGTGCAGACTTTTGCGGTGGCATTGAACGGTTCGCTCGCCAGCGCATTCGGGCCACTCGATCCGAGCTTCAACGCCACGGTTCTCTCCGACATCTGGAATGTCACGATCGCGCAGATCGCGCCGATCCTGCCCTATGTGCTGCTGGTGCTCATTCTGATCGTCCGTCCCATGGGCCTGATGGGGGCGCGCGAAACATGAGCTATACCGTTCGCGATCTGCCGGCGCCGGCGCGAGGTCAAAGTCTGCGTTTCTATGGCATCTGGGTGATCGCCGCGATCGTGTTGATCGTGCTGCCCTTGATCTTCTCGTCGGGCGGCTCGCTGACATCGTTCAGCCTGATCGGCATCGCGATCATTTTCGCGCTGTCCTACAATATCCTACTCGGACAGACCGGGCTCCTGTCGTTCGGCCATGCCGTCTATTACGGCCTTGGCGGCTTCACCGCCATTCATGTCATGAATGCCGTGACCGCGCATGGTTTGCCGATCCCGTTACCCTTCATTCCGCTGGTCGGCGGCCTCGGCGGTCTCTGCTTCGCCGCCGTGATCGGCTGGGTGATGACCAAGCGTGCGGGCACCGTGTTCGCGATGATTTCGCTCGGCATCGGCGAACTGGTGGCGTCGTCGTCGCTGATCCTGCGCAGCGTGTTCGGCGGAGAATCCGGTATCACGACCGACCGCACCGCCTTGCCGCAGATGTTCGGCTGGAGCTTCGGGCCGCAGATCCAGGTCTACTACCTGATCGCCGCCTGGGTGATGATTTCGGCGATCGCGATGTATGCGCTCACCCGCACGCCGCTCGGACGGATCTGCAATGCGGTGCGCGACAACCCCGAGCGCGTTGAATTCATCGGATACGACCCCCATGTCGTCCGCTATCTCGCGTCCTGCTTCGCGGGCCTGTTCGCAGGCGTTGCCGGCGGCCTGACCGCGATCAACTTCGAGATTGCGAACTCCGCCTATCTCGGCGCCGTGCAGTCGGGCCTCGTGCTGTTTGCAACGTTCATCGGCGGCACCGCGTACTTCTTCGGCCCGATCCTTGGCGCCATTCTCGTCACCTATCTGCAGCTCGGGCTGACCAACCTGACGACGGTGTGGCAGCTTTACTTCGGCATCATCTTCATCGGCATCGTGATGTTCGCGCCGGGAGGCATTGCCGGCCTGTTGATGATGCATCGGCCGCTGGTCCGCGCCGGAACGCTCGGCATGGTGATCCCGTCCTATCTGCTCGCGCTGGTGCCGACACTGGTTCTGGTGTGCGGCGTGATCCTCGGGATCGAGACGGTGGCGCACTACACCGAGAGTCAGGGTCAGGGGAACATCATCACCGTGCTTGGCATCCCCTTCGACACGACCAGAGCCGGCACCTGGATCATCGCCGTCGTGATGATCGTCGGCGGATTTGTGGTCGCCCGCATGACATGGCGGCGGATTGCCGAAGCCTGGGATCGCGCCACCACGGGCGCCCGCGACCGGGGGCACCTCGCATGACCGCGGCCATTGAAATTCGCGGCGTCGAAAAGCGTTTCGGCAATGTCGGGATCATCCACGACCTCAACCTGAGCGTCGCCCAGGGCGAGCGTCATGCCGTGATCGGGCCAAACGGCGCCGGCAAGTCCACCACCTTCAACCTGATCAGCGGCTACATCGCCCCGACGTCGGGTGAAATCCGCCTCAACGGCGATGTCATCTCCGGGCTTCGGCCGTTCGAGATCAACCGGCGCGGCCTGTCGCGCTCGTTCCAAGTCACCAACGTGTTCGCGCGCATGACGGTCTGGGAAAACGTACGTTGCGCCGTGCTGTGGGCGACCGGCCAGCGCTACGCCTTCTGGAAGAACGTCGACGAACTGCCCGAGGTCCGGCAACGCACGGCCGAAATCCTCGACGACATTCATCTGCTTCACCGCCGCGACGTTCCGGCCGGACTTCTGACCTATGCCGAACAGCGCGAACTCGAAATTGGCATCACCATCGCCGGCGGCGCTGATGTCATCATGCTCGACGAGCCGACCGCCGGCATGAGTCACGCCGAGACGGAGCGCGCGGTCGCGTTGATCCGCCGCCTGACGGAGGGACGGACGCTCGTGATCGTCGAGCACGACATGAGCGTTGTGTTCGGCCTCGCCGACCGCATCTCGGTGCTGGTCTACGGCCACATCATCGCGTCCGGCACGCCGGAGGAAATCCGCAGCAATCCGAAGGTCAAGGAAGCCTACCTCGGCGAGGAGGGCCACTGATGCTGGAGGTCAAGGATCTTCACGCCTATTACGGCAAGAGCCACATCCTGCAGGGCGTCGATATGCATATCGAGGCCGGTGAAGTGGTCAGCCTGCTCGGGCGCAACGGCGTCGGACGCTCCACCACGGTCAAGGCGATCATGGGCGAGGTGCCGCCGCAGGGCACGATCCGCTTCAAGGGCAAGGACATCGCCGGTCTGCCGAGCTATGCAATCGCCCGTCTCGGGCTCGGCTATGTGCCGGAGCATCGCGACATCTTCCCGGGTCTCACGGTGCGCCAGAATCTTCTGCTCGGCGTCAAGAATACGCGCCGCCCCGGCAAGTGGCGGATGGAGGACATGCTCGACATGTTCCCGAATCTTGCTGCGCGCGCGGACACGCCGGCTGGTGTGCTGTCCGGCGGCGAAAAGCAGATGCTGACGACCTGCCGGACGCTGATGGGCGATCCTGAGTTGATCATGATCGACGAGCCGACCGAAGGATTGGCGCCGCTGATCGTGCAGCAGGTCGGCGATCTGATCGCGCATATCGCCAAGGCCGGGCTCGCCATCCTTCTCGTCGAGCAGAAATTGTCGATCGCGCTGAGGATTTCCCATCGCGTCTACATCATGGGCCATGGCCGTATTGTGTTCGAGGGAACGCCGGACCAGCTCAAGGCCAACGAAGCCGTCCGCAAGGAGTGGCTGGAGGTTTAGCGCGCGTGGCCGCCACGGCGCGGCCTGGCCCACCTGACCTTCTTGTGTTCGCCGCATCCTTCAAAAGGCGCCCTGACAGGCCTATATTCCGGGCGAAAGCTCGGACGCCTCGAGCGCGCACAGGAGTGGACGGACATGACAGCTTCAACGGATCGCGCAGTTCTTGCCGGCGGTTGCTTCTGGGGCATGCAGGATCTGTTGCGCCGCTATCCCGGCGTGATCTCGACGCGGGTCGGTTACACCGGCGGCGAGGTGCCGAACGCGACCTATCGCAATCACGGCAATCATGCCGAGGCCATCGAAATCATCTACGATCCGAAAACGATCAGCTACCGGCAACTGCTCGAGTTCTTTTTCCAGATCCACGATCCCAGCACGCCGAACCGCCAGGGCAACGATCGCGGGCCGAGTTACCGCTCGGCGATCTTCTACACGAACGATGAGCAGAAGCGTGTTGCGGAAGACACCATCGCCGATGTGAATGCATCCGGCCTGTGGCCCGGCAAGGCCGTTACCGAGGTCGCGCCGGTCGGTCCGTTCTGGGAGGCCGAGCCTGAGCATCAGGATTATCTGGAGCGCTACCCGGACGGCTACACCTGCCACTTCATCCGGCCGAACTGGAAGCTGCCGCGCCGGCAAGAGACCGGTCAGGCGATGGCCGGCGGCGCGCGCTAGCGGGCTATTGAAAACTCTCCCGTCATTCCCGAAGCCGCGTCAGCGGCTGTTGGGAATCCATAACCCCTGTCTATCGATATGACGGTGCGTCTTCAGCGACAAACGGGAAGCGTTTACGCGGAGAATGACGAAAAAGGATTGAGCTGACACTCGGCAGCGCGGGGCAGCTTAGCCATGCGTCGCTTGACGATCCGTTTGCGCCTTCACTAAGGTTTGCCATTGCCGTCAAACCAAGGTTTTTGAGAATGAAGTTCATTGCCCTGTTGTGCGCATTCGCGTTGCCGCTGACTGTCGCTCATGCCGACGACAAGACACCTGCCGCCGCAACGCCCGCTGCTGAAAAATCCGCACCCGCCGAAAAGCCCGTCACCGAAAAACCTGCAGCCGAAAAAGCACCCGAGGCCGGCAAGACAAAACCGTTCCCGCAATTGTTCGGGAAGTCGGTCGTCATCACCTATAAGGAAACGCGGAAGGCGAAGCCCGTACACGACGGCAAGCCCGGCAACATGATGGTGCGGACCGTTCCGTTCAAAATCATCATCTACATCAGCAAGGACGGCAACGTCTTCAACCGCCTGCTGGCCGGCCGCAACATCAAGTCGTCGGACCAGACGCGCGGGAGTCAGGACGGGACTCAGTTTGCCGAGCGCGAGGCGACCTTCGCCGAACAGAAGATGTCGCTCGTGAACACTTTCGGCAGGAACGGAGTGCGGGACATCAGCGCCACCTTCGATGACAAGTTCGCGGCATGCACGGCCGCGGTGACGGTCAAGATCGATGGCGAATATACGCGCCGTCGTTTGATGAAGGGCGGCTTCGAATTGCTCTATGCCGCGACCAACGACAACATCGCCTGCGCGATTGTCGACGGCAACGAACTCGCGAACTGATCGCCATCAGACCTGAGGCGTCGGCAAGCCGCCGCCGTCCGTCAAGCTGCGGCGGCCTCGGCTGTCAGCTTGCGCGCGTGACGTTGCCCGGCCTCGCTTCAAGGCTGAACAGACCAAATGACACCGCCGGCACGGACGCCCGATGACCTCAGGAATGGCTTCGCTGCCGAGATTTGATCGTTTGTTTTGTCCACATAGTGGACATAAATTACATTATACAGAAATCTAATGGACAAAATGGGCTGACTATCTCATTAAAGAGGCATGTCCTCCACACGACGCCAGCCCACCTTCGCACAATCGCAGTCCGCGGAAGCGGTGCTTGCCGAAAGCGCGGGGGATGCGGCTTTCGCCACCACGCTTGCCAAGGGCCTCGTGGTGCTCGAGGCCTTCAAGGCGGCCGCGCCGCAGTTGGGCAACATGGAGCTGTCGGCGCGCACCGGCATTCCCCGGCCGACGGTCGCGCGGCTTACGCATACGCTCGCCGAACTCGGCTATCTCCGTTACGACCCGGACCTCGCGAAGTATCGCCTCGGCGCCCGCGCGCTGCTGATGGTCCATCCGCTGCTGGCCGGAATGCAGTTCCGGCAACAGGCGCGGCCGCTGATGCAGGATCTCGCGGCCAGCGTGCGCGGTACCGTTTCGATCGGTCTGCTCGATGGCACCGCGACGATCTACGTTGAGACGGCGCGGTCCGGCGACGTCGGTCCGCATTTCCCTGACATCGGCATGCCCATCCCGGTCGTCGCCACCGCGATGGGCCGCGCTGCGGTTGCGATCTTGCCGGCTACGCAATCCGCGCTGCTCGAACAGCGGATCAAGACGGACGATCCCGATCTGTGGTCGATCCATCGCGAGAACTATCGCGCCGGCATTCGCGCGTGCGCGGAGCGTGGGTTCTGCACCTGCTTCGGCGAATACATGACGTCGATCCATGCGGTCGGCGCGCCGCTGTTTCACGCGGGCAATCTGAAGCAAACCTTCTCGATCAATTGCGGAATTCCCGCCTACCGCCTGCAGCCCGGGCAACTCGAATCCGAGATCGGCCCGCGCATCCGTGCGCTCGCCGCCAGCATCCGCTCGCTCGTCAACGAGGCCGAGCCGGTGATCGAGCCGCGCGAAGACGAAGTCGCGACATGATCCGGAATGTATCGGCGCGCTGACGCGAACAAGAACGAAAATCGCAAGGGAGGACACAATGGCAGCATCTGACGATCGGAAGGATTTCGCTGAGGCCGCAGGCGCGCCGGGAAGCTTCGCCGCCGGAGGGCTGACGCGGCGCACGATGCTGGGCGCGATGGCTGCCGGCTTGTCTGTTGGTTCCGGCTTTCCCGCTTTTGCCGAAGACAAATGGCCGTCGCGCGTGGTGAAGCTCGTCTGCACCTATGCGGCAGGCGGGTCGAGCGATATCTCGTTGCGCATCGTGGCCGAACAGCTCGAGCATCGCCTGAATGCGAAGTTCATCGTCGAAAACAAGCCGGGCGCAAGCACGCGCATCGCCAACGAGTCCGTCGCGCGCTCCGCACCGGACGGCTACACATTTCTCTACGCCGCCGCGCCCTATGCGACGGTCGGATCCCTGTTCGGCAAGCTGTCCTACGATCCGCATAAGGATCTGAAGCCGGTTGCGATGGCGATGTTCGCGCCGCTGTTCCTCATCGTGAACGCGGAGGCACCCTACAAGACGCTCAAGGAGTTTATCGCCTACGGCAAGTCGCAGCCCAACGGATTGACCTTCGGCTCTCCGGCGGCGGGCTCGCAGCCCCATCTTGCGATCGAGCTCTTCCTGCGGTCTGCCGGCGTCAAGGGCGTCGCGGCCCAGTTCCGCGGCGACGCGCCGTCTTACACGGAGCTGCTGGCCGGCCGCATCGATGCCACGCTTACCGCCATCAGCACGGCGCTGCCGTATGTCGAGACCGGCAAGCTGCGCGTACTCGGCGCCGCATCGGCCGAGCGGAGTGCGGTTTATCCGAATGCGCCGACCTTGCGCGAGCAGGGCTATCCGGATGTCGTTGCAACCGGCTGGTACGGTTTCCTCGCGCCGGGCGGAACGCCGCAGCCGATCGTCGATCGTTTCCAGACCGAATTGCTGGCCATCCTCACCGATCCCGAGATCAAGAAGAAGCTGCTGGTGCAGGGCCTGGAGGTTCACGGCACCGACGGCGCGGCGTTCGGCAAGTTCATCGACGACGAAGCGGCCAAGTGGAGCAAGGTGATCAAGGACGCGGACATCAAGGGCGGCTGAACTGGATGCCGTTTGAAATGCAAAAGTTAAGAGTAAGGGATGGGACAATGACAAACGGATTTTTCAAACTGGCGGCAGCGTCCGCCGTCGCAGCGTTGCTGGCAATGACATCGGCGCATGCGCAGAAGAAATACGACACGGGTGCAAACGATACCGAAATCAAGGTCGGGCAGACGGTGCCGTTCAGCGGACCCGCATCGGCCTACGCCACGATCGGCAAGGCGCAGGCTGCTTACATGAAAATGATCAACGATCAGGGCGGCGTGAACGGCCGCAAGATCAATCTCATTCAATATGACGACGCCTACAGTCCGCCGAAGACGGTGGAGCAGGTCCGGAAGCTTGTGGAAGGCGACGAGGTTCTGCTCACGTTCCAGATCATCGGCACGCCGCCGAATGCCGCAGTTCAGAAGTATCTGAATGCGAAGAAGGTGCCGCAGCTGTTCGCCGCGACCGGCGCGTCCCGGTTCACCGACCCAAAACACTTTCCGTGGACGATGGGATTCAACCCGAGCTACTTCGTCGAGGGCCGCATCTACGGCCAGTACATCCTGAAGGAGCATCCGAACGCCAAGGTCGGCGTACTCTATCAGAACGACGATCTCGGCAAGGATTACCTGAACGGCATCAAGGCCGGTCTCGGCGACAAGGCGGCCAAGATGATTGTGGCCGAAGCATCCTACGAACTCTCCGAACCAACCATCGATTCCCAAATCCTCAAGATCAGGGATTCCGGTGCCGATCTGTTCTTCAGCGCTTCGACGCCGAAGCAGGCCGCGCAGGCGATCAAGAAGATCGCCGAGCTCGGCTGGCATCCGGTGCAGATCCTCGACATCAACGCGACCTCGGTGGGCGCGGTGATGAAGCCGGCGGGGCTTGAGGCCTCCAAGGGCGTGATCAGCGTCGGCTATGTCAAGGATCCCGCCGATGCCAACTGGAAGGATGATGCTGGCAACAAGCGCTATCTCGCTTTCATGCAGAAATATTATCCGGACGGCGACAAGGACTCGAGCTTCAACGTCTACGGCTACATCACCGCGCAACTTCTGGTGAAGGTGTTGCAGCAATGCGGCGACGACCTCACCCGCGCCAACGTGCTGAAGCAGGCAACCCACCTGACCAACGTGCCGCTCGACATGCTGCTGCCCGGCATCAGCGTCACCACCACGCCGACGGACTATCGCGTCAACAAGCAGTTCCAGATGGCGCGGTTCAACGGCGAGCGCTGGGAGCGTTACGGCGAGATCATCACCGACGCGGCCAAGGAATAGGCCTGCGGGAAAAGCGGCCGCCGCGGATCGCGGCGGCCATGATCCTCGCTATCCCAGCCACACCCTGACCCCCCCGAACGCGCCCAAATCCGCTTCCACCCGGTCGCCGGCCGCGATCGGCAGCGGTGGGTGACCCGTGCCTGTAGTC
>JBQCIZ010000298.1:0-2799 GCA_051953235.1 Nitrobacter sp.
GCCCCTTCGGTGGCATCACCGCCGCGACCATGCTGCGCGCCATCGTCGAACACTCGCAGCGTGAGGGCGACCCGCTGGCACTGACGGTAAACTACTGCGCGCCGGTCGCGGCGGGGCCGTTCGATCTCGACGTGCGGCTGATCAAGGCCAACCGCTCGACCCAGCACTGGTCAGTCGAATTGACTCAACAAGGCGGCGAGACGGCCGCCTTCGCGACCGCGGTATTCGCGGTGCGGCGGCCGTCATGGTCGCACCGTCCCGTCGCACGCCCCGAGGCCACGCCGTTCGCGGAAACCAAGCGCTATCCCAAGAGCGGCCTCAAGATGACGTGGGTGTATCAGTACGATTTCCGCTTCGTCGAAGGGCAGCCGTTGTTCGGCGCCGTCGCAGCGGGCGAGTTGGCGAGCCCATTTTCCAAGCTGTGGATCGGCGACACCGCGCCGCGCCGCCTCGATGCGCTATCGCTGGTGTCGATGTCGGATGCGTTCTTCGCCCGCATCTTCCATGTCCGTAACGAACTTGTGCCATTCGGCACCGTCTCGCTTACCACCTATTTCCATGCCGACGCCGAGGACCTGATTGCCGAGGATGCGACCCACGTGCTCGCGGTCTCGGATGCCAGCGTCTTTCACAAAAGTTATGGCGACCAAACCGGCGCGCTGTGGTCACCGAGCGGCAAGCTGTTGGCAACGACGCAGCAGATTGCTTACTTCAAGGCATGAAACGAGGAGAAATTCCGCGTCGCGGCAGCGGACTCGACACGTTTTCTTGATGTGAGCCGCTCTCGCCTCCGCGCCAAAAAGCGGTAGCTTATTGCGATCATTACCGCCGCGATGCATCCCATGATTGCCCCGGCCGATCGCTTGCTGCGAACCGTGGAAACCATTTACGAGGCGGCACCCGACCCGCTGCAATGGCCGCGCGCGCTGGCTGAGGTTGCCGGTTGCTTCGGGGACGTCGGCGCCATCCTGATCTGGCAGAAGGACGACGGTTCCTTCGGCACGATCGTCTCGGAGAGCTTGCGCGAAGCGCAGCGCGATTACATCGAGCAGGGCTGGTCCCGGCGCGATATCAAGGCGATCCGGGCGGGAGAAAAGGGATATTTCTTCAGCGGAGAGCCGTTCGCCGATCGCGATATCTGTTCCGAGGACGAGATCCGCAGCGATCCCTTCTATACCGAGTTTATGGCCAGCCATGGTCTCGGCTGGATCGGATCGGTTGCCGTTTCGCCGGCGTCCAATCTGGGCGTCGCTCTGAGCGTTCAGCGCGACGCGAAGACCAAACCGCAATTCTCCCCTGCTGAACTTGAGGTGCTTGCGATGCTCGGCAGGCACATCGAGCGCTCTCTGCGGCTGTCGATCCGGCTACTGGACGCTCAATTCGCCAGTCTTGGGCTCGGCGAAGCGCTGACGCGGATCGGCATCGGCGTCTTCGCGCTGGATTCGCTGGGCCGCGTCGTCTTCGCCAATCCGGCCGGGCAGACCTCTCTCGGCGATGCGCTCAGCCTGGTGGACGGCCGCTTGCAGATCCGCTCGCTCACGGCGCGCCGCAAGTTCGATGAGAGCATCGCGCGCATGTACGATACCGATGTCCGAACGCTGGGCTTTCAGCCGAAGCCGATCCTGGTGGATTGTCCCGGGTCGGATCGACGCCTCGTCATCTACCTGCTGCCGATCACGCCGCCGGCGAATTCCGTGGAGCACTTCCTGACGCATACGCGCGCCATCGCGCTGGTGATCGAGCAGAAGGCTAACGAACCGGCCGACCCGGCAACGGTCCGTGACGTTCTCGGCATCACACTTGGCGAGGCGCGCGTCGCCGCGCTCATCGGGTCGGGGCTTGCGCCGCGCGCCGCGGCGGAAAAGCTCGGCATAGCTGAGGAAACCGCGCGCGGCGTGCTCAAGCGCGTGTTCGCCAAACTCGGCGTGTCGCGCCAAAGCGAATTGGCGGCGCTGCTCTCCAAGCTGGTGCTGCGGTAGAGGGATCACCAACGACGCAGAGGCAAAACAAAAGCCCGGTGCTGATTTCGCAGCGCCGGGCTTTGTGACTTCAATCAAATTATCGCGCGATTACTCAGCCGCGAGCTTGACTTCGGGCGCGGCCGCCAGCACGTCGGCGTCGACGTGGCTTTCGAACTCGGCGAAGTTTTTCTGGAACATCGCGACGAGATTGCGCGCGGTCTTGTCGAACTCGGCCTTGTCCTTCCAGGTGTTCACCGGATCGAGGATTTCGCTCGGCACGCCCGGCAGCGCGGTCGGCACCGCGAAGCCGAAATACTTGTCGGTGCGGAATTCGACGTTGCGCAGCGAACCATCGAGGGCAGCGGTGAGCAGCGCGCGCGTCACCTTGATCGGCATGCGGCTGCCGACGCCGTACTTGCCGCCGGTCCAGCCGGTGTTGACCAGCCAGCAGTCGACGTTGTGCTTGGCGATCAGGTCGCGCAGCAGGTTGCCGTATTCGGCCGGATGACGCGGCAGGAACGGCGAACCGAAGCAGGCCGAGAATTCCGGCTTCGGCTCGTTGCCAAGACCGCGCTCGGTGCCCGCAACCTTCGCGGTGTAGCCCGACAGGAAGTGATACATCGCCTGTGCCGGCGTCAGCTTGGCGATCGGCGGCAGCACGCCGAACGCGTCGGCGGCGAGCATCACCAGATTCTTCGGCTGCGGCGCGCGGCCGGTGTGCGAGGCGTTGGGAATGAAATCGAGCGGATAGGCCGAACGGGTGTTCTCCGTCTTCGAGCCATCATCGAAGTCCGCGACACGGGTCGCCGGATCGAGCACGACGTTTTCGAGAATGGTG
>JBQCIZ010000299.1:0-2550 GCA_051953235.1 Nitrobacter sp.
TTCGCTGCCTTGCGGGCAGGCGCTTTGGCTTTGGCTTTCTTCATGATGTGTTAGGAGTGCCGCGATTTCGCGGCAAACGCAATATACCAGTCAAGGCACGCCGGATTCGCCATCGCGTCTTTATTGATCACTTTTTCGATCGGCTGACCGAGCAGCAGCTTCTTGATCGGAAGTTCCTGCTTCTTGCCGGAGAGTGTGCGCGGGATTTCGGGTGCCGCGAAGATAGCGTTGGGAAGGAAGCGGCGGGAGACGCCGGCTTCGATCGCGCGATTGATCTTTTGTTCCATCGCCGCGTCGAGCGCGATACCGTCGCGCAGCACCACGAACAGCGGCATGTAGCTTTCGCGGCCGAGATATTCGAGATCGACCACCATCGAATCCAGAATCTCCGGCAGGGCTTCGATCGCGGAATAGATTTCGCTCGTGCCCATCCGCAGACCATGGCGGTTGATGGTGGCATCGCTGCGGCCGTAGATGATGCAGGAACCGTCGCGGTTGATCCGGAGCCAGTCGCCATGACGCCAGACGCCGGGATAGGTGTCGAAATAGCTGCCGCGATAGCGCGCGTCCTCGGGATCGTTCCAGAAGCGCAGGGGCATCGAGGGCAACGGTTCGGTGCAGACGAGTTCGCCGACCTCGTCGATCACGCTGTTGCCCTGCTCGTCGAAGGCTTCGACCGCATTGCCGAGAATGCGGCACTGCATGGTGCCGGGCCGCTGCGGCAGTTCGCGGTTGGCGCCGATGAATGCGCCGGCAAAGTCGGTTCCCCCGGACATGTTGGCCCAGAACATGTCGGCCTGCGCCGTGCTGCCGTTGGTTTTCGACAGCGCCGCGAAGCGGGTGTTGAACCAGGTCTGGATGTCCTCGCTCAGCGGCGAGCCGGTGGAACCGAGCATGCGCAGGCGGGACAGGTCGCCGGCAGACGCGAGATCGATATCGGCCTTGGTGCAGTTGGCGAAGTAGGCCGCACCCGCGCCGAAGAACGTCACCTTGGCCTCGGCAACGAAGCGCCACAGCGTATGCCAGTCGGGCTTGTCCTTCGAGCCGCCGGGGCTGCCGTCGAAGATGCAGCAGGTGGTGCCATTGAGCAGGCCTGCGATCTGGCAATTCCACATGATCCAGCCGGTCGAACTATACCAGTGATAGCGCTCGCCGAATGAATTGGGATGATAGCTGCAGCCGAGGTCGTTGTGCAGCACGTTGAGTGGTAGGGCGACGATGATGACGCCGCCATGGCTGTGCACGATCGGCTTGGGCAGGCCGGTGGTGCCGCTGGAATAAACGATCCAGAGCGGATGATCGAACGGCAGCCACTCGGGCTCGAACGAATCGATCTCTGGCCCTTGCGTCTGAAGGATATCGGACAGGACCGCGTCGGCTTTTGGGCCGGACTCGCCACCGTGCAGGATGACATGCCGAACGCTCGGCAGCGCCTTGCGCAGTGTTGTGATCACTTCCGCGCGGTCATGCCGCCGGCCGGCGTATGTGACGGCATCGGTTGCGATCAGCACCTTCGGTTCAATTTGCTTGAAGCGATCGATCACCGCGGGTGCGGCCATGTCCGGCGCGCATACGCTCCAGATCGCGCCGATGCTGGCGGTCGCGAGAAACGCAACGATGGTTTCGGGAATGTTGGGCAGATAGGCGGCGACGCGGTCGCCCTTCGTAACGCCCTGTGCGCGCAGATGCAGCGCCAGCGCAGCGCTCTTGCGCTGCAGGTCGCGCCAGCTTGTCTTATGCAGCACGCCGTCTTCTCCGGCGCTGATGATCGCCGGCACGCCCGCGGCCTCTGCGGGCGCAACGTGCCGCAGTACCTGACGCGCGTAGTTGACGCTCGCGCCGGGAAACCACACCGCGCCGGGCATCCTGCGATCGGCCAGCACCGCTGTATGCGGCGTCGGCGATTGCAGGTCGAAATAATCCCAGATGCTCTGCCAGAAGGCGTCGATGTCGGTGACCGACCACTGCCGCATCGCCTCGTAGTCGGCGAAGGTGAGGTTGCGCGTCTCGCCGAGCCAGTGGCGATACTGCGACATCAGGGGAATGTAGGGCGGGGGTGTAGTCATGGCATCTGCATCAGTTTTCGTCATGACCGGGCGAAGTCCCGGTCATCCACGTCTTGCAGCGTCGGTGCGTCGTCTGACGTGGATGGCCGGAACAAGTCCCGCCATGACGCCCTGAATCGCGGCAGCGCCGCGTTCCGTTTACTTCCACTCGCGCACGTCGACGAAGTGTCCGGCGATCGCCGCCGCCGCCGCCATTGCCGGCGAGACCAGATGCGTGCGGCCCTTGAAGCCTTGCCGGCCCTCGAAATTGCGGTTCGATGTCGAGGCGCAACGTTCCTCCGGCTTCAGCTTGTCGGGGTTCATCGCAAGGCACATCGAGCAGCCCGGCTCGCGCCAGTCGAAGCCCGCGGCCTTGAAGATCTTGTCGAGCCCTTCGGCCTCGGCCTGCTCCTTCACGATGCCCGAGCCCGGCACGATCATCGCGTAGACGTTGGCGTTGACCTTGTGGCCGTTCGCGATGCGCGCGACCTCGCGCAGGTCCTCG
>JBQCIZ010000300.1:0-4491 GCA_051953235.1 Nitrobacter sp.
CGCGCGCCGACGGCGGCTTCCGCATCAATGCGCGCAAGCCGTTCGGCAGCGGCTCGCCGAAAGGCGGCGTGCTGATGACCTCGGCGCCGTTCGAGGATCCGAAGGAAGGATGGCAGGTGCTGCATTTCGCGGTGCCGTTCAATGCGCCGGGAGTGTCGCTTGCCAACGACTGGCAGACGCTCGGCATGCGCGCGACGGGATCGCAGACGATTATTCTGGAAAACGTGTTCGTGCCCGACGACGCCGTCGCGCTGCGGCGGCCGCGCGGGAAATTCCATCCGGCGTGGAACGTGATCCTGACGGTGGCAATGCCGCTGATCATGTCGGTCTATACCGGCGTCGCGGAAGCCGCCGCCGAGATCGCGACCGAACTCGCACGCAAGCGGCAAAACGATCCGGTCCTGCCGTATCTGCTCGGTGAACTCGTCAACGAGCTGACCAGGGTGCAGCTCGCCGCCGACGACATGGTGCGCCTCGCCAACGACTTCGATGTCACGATGGGCCTCGACGTGACCAGCCCCATACTGGCACGCAAGACCATTGTGGCCGAGGGCGTTCTCGCAACCGTCGAGAAGGCGCTGGAAGTGGCCGGCGGCGCCGGCTTCTATCGCAAGGCAGGGCTCGAACGGCTGCTGCGCGATGCCCACGGCGCGCAATTCCATCCGCTTCCTGCGAAGCGGCAACAGCGCTTCACTGGCCGCATTGCACTCGGTCTCGATCCGATCGTGGACGCGGCATAGGCCACGAGCCTTTGCTTTCAGACGGGCCGTTGTCTGCTACCATTGAAGCAGAAATGGATCGGGGAAGGGCAGCATGCCGGACGCGACTCGCCTGTTCTGTCTGCGCATTGCGCTGGTCGTTTTCGGATTGATCACGATCTTCGCGGTCTACCCGCTCTACGTGCTGTGGCCGTCGGGCTGGGCGTGGGGCCACGGCCACTCGCATTACATCGACATGATCATCGGCATCTACGCGACGCTCGGTGTCTTTCTATTGCTCGCTGCGAAAAATCCGGAGGCCCATTGGAGTCTGATCTGGTTCACGGTGTGGTCGAGCGTGGTGCATGGCGGGATCATGGCATATCAGGCCGTCACCGATCCGATGGAGCACGGGCATCTTCTCGGCGACGTACCGGCCCTGTTCCTGATCGCGATCGTGCTCGCGGTACTAATGCGCCGCCCGAATCCGCTTTGAGCGGGCATGACGGGTGGATGCGGCGTGACGAGAAAGGCCGCGATTGCCGCGATGATGCACCTGCAGCAAAATACGCGACGATGAAATGACAGCCTGTCATTCCGGGGCGCCGCGAAGCGCCGAACCCGGAATCCAGCTTATTCCGATTCGAGGCGACCGATACGGACCGGCGCTGCGATGACGCATCGCACATCTTCCGCTTCGCCGGATCATTTTGAACCAATGACCTACTGTTGGAGGGTTTACTTCAGTTTCGGAAGTACTCCATTGTAGGCGCGCGAGGAACGACCCTTCCCGGATCGCACGATGTGGTTCCGGGTTGCACGGCGAACATCGGCAGACATAGCCGGGAGCCGGACGTCGGCTGACCACGACAGCCGACGAAGTAAAAACGAGAGGGAGAGATCATGAAGAAGCTGCTTGCGCTCGCTTTTGCGTCGTTGATATCCACCGCCTCCTTTGCAGCCTCATATCCGGATCGTCCGATCAAGCTGATCGTGCCGTGGGCGGCCGGCGGCGATACCGATCTCATCTTCCGGCCGCTGTTGCCGCTGCTGCAGAAATATCTCGGCCAGCCCGTGATCATCGCCAATGTCGGCGGCGCGTCCGGAACCGTCGGCGAGCGCGAAGCCGCGAACGCCGCGCCGGACGGCTATACGGTGTTCGGTGCTCATGACTACATCCATTCGGTCTATTTCGGCGGTCTCGTCGACATCAAGTATTCCGACGCCTTCGAGCCGGTCTGCCTGATCGCCTCGACGCCATCGGTCATCACCGTCGGCGCCAAGACGCCCTGGAAGTCCTTCAAGGAACTGGTCGACGACGCCAAGAAGCGGCCCGGTCAGATCGTGGTCGGCGCCTCGCTCGGTTCGACCAGCCAGTATTCGATCGCGCTCGCGGCGAAAGCAGCCGGCATCACCTTCAAATACGTGCCCTATCAGGGCACGGCGCCGCGCATGAACGCGCTGCTCGGCGGACACATCGAGGTCGCCGACTCGAATCTGACCCAGAAGAGCAAGGTCGATGCCGGCCTGATGCGGTTTCTCGCCAACATGGCGGACAAGCGCACCGAAGGCCTGGAAAACGTGCCGACGCTGAAAGAGCTCGGCTATGATGTCGAATACTCGGTCAACCGTGGCCTGATGGTGCCGAAGGGAACGCCGGCCGAGGTGATCAACAAGCTCAACGACGCCTGCGCCAAGGCCGTCAAGGAGCCGGAGTATGCGAAAGCCCTGCTGTCGCAGGGCACCAGCGTCCGCTACATGGATCCGAAGGGCTATACGGATTATCTGAAGAAGACGGACGAGCAGACCAAGGACATCGCCAAGTCGCTCGGCCTGCTGAAGCGTGAATAGATGCTGGGTCGCGATGGCATAGCGGGGCTGGTCTGTCTCGCACTCAGCATCGGGATGTTCGCGCTGACATTCGGATTGCCACCGGCCGCCATGGTTCCGGTCGGGCCGGCGTTCTATCCCCGCATCGTCATCCTGTTGTTCGGATTGCTGAGCGTCATGCTGATCGTGTTCGACCTGCGTGCAGCGCGCGGCGGGCGACCCGGTACGGCGGTGGCGGCCGGGGCCGGCGCCGGTGCGCAGCCGAACTACCGGCTGGTGCTCGCCACCTTCATCGAATTCGGACTCTACATCGTCATCCTGCCGCTGATCGGCTTCCGCATTTCGACCTTCCTGTTCGTGCTCGCACTGGAGGTCACGCTGGAATGGCCGCGCGACACCAAACGCTGGGTGCTGATGGTGGCCGTCGCCATCGCGACCAGCGCCGCGTGTTACTTCGTCTTTGAGGACTACCTGTCGGTGCTGTTGCCGCGCGGTACGTGGAGCGGGCTGTGAACCATTACGAGCTGCTCCTCACCCACATCGGCACGGTGCTGCACTTGCAGTACCTCATTCCGCTGCTGGTCGGCACCATCGCCGGCGTGATCGGCGGCGCGCTGCCCGGCGTCACCATCACCATGACCGTGATCGTGGTACTGCCCTTCACCTTCGGGCTCGATCCGTTGCAGGGCCTTGCCGCCATGATCGGCGTCTATGTCGGCGGCTCCGCCGGCGGCTCGATCACCGCGAGCCTGATCGGCATTCCCGGCACGCCGTCTGCGGTGGCAACCACGTTCGACGGCTTCCCGATGACGAAGAAGGGCGAAGCCGGCCGCTCGGTCTGGGTCGGGGTCTGGTCGGCGCTGATCGGCGGCGCGCTCGGCGGCCTGTGCCTGATCGAGCTGACCGGCCCGTTCGCATCGCTCGCGCTGCAGTTCGGCCCCTGGGAGTTCTTCTCGCTGTTCGTGTTCGCGCTGTCGATGGTCGCCGGACTGGTCGGACGGTCCGTGACCAAGGGGCTGGTGTCGGGCGCGATCGGGCTGGTTGTCACCATCGTCGGCCCCGATCCGATCATGGGCGTGCAGCGCTTCACGCTCGGCATCCATCAGCTCGAGGGCGGCTTTCCGTTCCTGCCGGTGCTGATCGGCATTTTCGCCTTCGCGCAACTGATGCCCGATGTCGAAACGATCGGGGCAGGCGAGCAGGCGATGGCGGCGCGGCCCGCGCAGATGAACCTGAAGGTGTCGCACCTTGCGGTGCTGTGGGACATCCTGTGCCGGCCCTTCATGCTGCTGTGGGTGACCTTCATCGGCATCGTGATCGGCGTGCTGCCCGCGATCGGCGGCAGCGCCGCCAACATCATGGCTTACGACCAGGCCAAGAAGTTTTCCAAGCGGCCGGAGAAATTCGGCACCGGAATTCCGGAAGGCATCGTCGCCTCGGAAGCTTCCAACAGCGCCAATGTCGCGGGCTCCCTGATGATGATCATGGCGTTCGGCATCCCCGGCGACGCCGTCACCGCGGTCATGATGGGGGCGCTCACTATCCATGGCATCCAGCCGGGGCCGCTGTTCATCTCGCAACATCCCAAGGTGGCCTACGGAATCTACGCGTCCTATCTGGTGGCGCTGCCGCTGATGGTCGCCGTGATCTGGGTCGGATCGCGCGCGTGGATGCGCGTCATCATGATGCCGAAGGCGATGCTGATCCCGATCGTGCTGGTGCTGTGCGTGATCGGCGCCTATGCGCTCGGCAACAGCATGAACGACGTCTACGTGCTGGCGCTGTTCTGCGTGATCGGTTACGCCATGGTGAAGGCGCGCATTCCGCTGGCGCCGCTGATCCTCGGCGTCGTGCTCGGCGATCAGATCGAGTCCAACATGATTCAGGCGATCTCGACCGATGCCGATCCCTGGCTATTCCTGACGCGGCCGATCTCGGGCGGCCTGCTGGCCGCCTCGGTGGC
>JBQCIZ010000301.1:0-2121 GCA_051953235.1 Nitrobacter sp.
GCGAGGCATCGACGGTCTGCATGCCCATCGCCATCAGCAGCGGAAACAGCACCGCGACGCCCATCATGGCGATGAAAATCTGCGGCCACAGCCGCCGCGGTGGCAGCGGACGCCGCAGGATCAGCAGCAATACCAGCGAGCAGATGCCGGCGATCGCGGTGCGCATCGCGGTCAGCGCCATCGGGTCGATGGCGGCCACCGCGATCCGCGTCGCCGGCAGTGTGCCGCCGAACACGGCGACGCCGATGAAGCCGAGCAGCAGACCAAGCCGCGTTCGGGAATCGGACGGAGACGATGACATCGTGGATGCGCTGGTAGATGACATGGGACGATTGCTAGCGGCTCCGCGTGCATTTGCCCAGCCGCACCGGCGAATAGCGGATGCGCGCATGACGGTCATGCGTGGCGCATCGGAAAATGGCGAAGGGCCCGGCGGTGTCGCGCCGAGCCCTTCATTCACATCTGGCGCTTGCGCGTCAGGATATCAGCCAGCCTGTAAGCCGGGTTCTGTAGGGCACCGCGCTTGCGCGCGATACGTGACGGCCATTCCTCTGGGACCGCATTTGCATGCGGCCTCGAGCAACCTACCCGGACAGCGGGCCCGACAAGCCCTGCGATGTTATCGCCGAAGGCGAACATCTCGCGATGCCGTCCCTATTCGGTTTTGCTCCCGGTGGGGTTTACCATGCCGTCTCCGTCGCCGGAGACGCGGTGCGCTCTTACCGCACCTTTTCACCCTTACTCGCCGTCGCAGCTTGCGCTGCTATGGCGCAGCAAGCCCGGAGGCCTGTCGCGCCGAAGCCCCGTAGGGGCGAAGGCGGGCGGTTCGTTCTCTGTGGCACTGTCCCTGGGGTCGCCCCCGCCGGACGTTATCCGGCACCGTATGTCGATGGAGCCCGGACTTTCCTCCCCCGCGGCCTTTCGGCGGATGCGGGAGCGGCCGTCCGGCCGACTGACGGAAAAGCCCTGGAGGCTGCGCGCAGCGGCGTCAAGCCAGTCGCCGGATTGATTTTGACAAATAACGTAAACCGGGCATTTCATATCGGTATCTCCGATCCGATGGAGCCGCGTATCATGGATACCGAACTCGCCCGAACCTTCCTCACGGTGGTCTCCGCCGGCAACTTCATTGCCGCAGCGGAGCGGCTTCACGTCAGCCAGTCGACGGTGAGCACCCGCATCCACTCGCTGGAGCAGTTGCTCGGTTGCGTGCTGTTCATCCGCAACAAGGCCGGCACCACGCTGACCCCGGCGGGACGACAGTTTCAGCGCCACGCGTCCGCGCTGGTGCGAACCGTCGAGCATGCGCGTCAGGACATCGGCATTCCCAGAGGATTCAACGGAACGCTGGTGGTCGGCGGCCGCATCGGCCTGTGGGAGGAATATCTGTTGCGCTGGCTGCCGCTGATGCGCGCGCAGCATCCCGACATCTCGGTCCGCGCTGAAAGCTCGCTCGAGCCGGAGATCATGCAGGGGCTCGTCGAGGGACGCATCGACATCGGCGTGATGTACACGCCGCAAAGCCGGCCGGGTCTGAAGGTCGAGCGTCTGTTCGAGGAGCAACTCGTACTGGTCTCAACCGATCCAAAGGGCGGCGGCGAGCCGCGTGACGGTTATGTCTATGTCGACTGGGGACCGGAATTCTATGCGCGGCACAGCGTCTCGTTTCCGAATTTCGCAGGCCCTTCGATCACCGTGAACATCGGCTGGCTTGGCTTGCAGCATGTTCTGGAGAACGGCGGCTCTGGCTATTTTCCAAGACGGATCGTGCAGTCCCTGCTGACGCAGGGCCGGCTTCATCTCGCCGGCGGCGCGCCGGAATTCTCGATGCCGGCCTATGTCACCTATCCGCTGGATCGCGATGCAGCCCATATCGCGAGCGCGATCGGGATCATGCACGATGTCGCACGAGCGGAGACAGCAGCGGCGCTCAAAACAACGCCGCCGGTGAAGCGGCGGCGGCGCGGGTCACGCTAGTGCCCCGAATCTGAAGTTCGCCTCATTTTGCCGCGCCTGCTGAACCACCACACTGGAAGAAAAATCGCTCGCCAGCACATAAGGCCGGCGAGCGCCAAGTCGTGGGGAGTTCAAGTCGTGGGAAGTTACTGAAACAGCTTCATC
>JBQCIZ010000302.1:0-2835 GCA_051953235.1 Nitrobacter sp.
CCGCCGCCAAGGCGTAAGCTCAGGCAGGCCCGCCGTGACATCGCGCATTTGCGTGGCCCGGATCGGCGCCGCGCATGGCGTGCGCGGCGAAGTGCGGCTGTGGACCGTCACCGAAGATCCGCTCGCCGTGCTGCAATACGGCCCGCTGTCGACAAAGGACGGCGCGCGACAGATCGAAGTCGCGCGCGCGCGCGCGGCCAAGGATCATCTCGTCGCGACGCTGAAAGGCGTTACTACGCGCGATGAGGCCGAACGGCTCAACGGCGTCGAACTCTACGTTGCGCGTGACAAACTGCCGCCAACCGACGACGGCGAATACTACCACGCCGACCTGATCGGACTGGCCGCCGTCGGCATGGACGGCGGCGCCATCGGCCGCGTCGTCGCGATCCATAATTTCGGCGCCGGCGACATCGTCGAGATCGCGCCGCCGCAGGGCGCGACCCTGATGTTGCCGTTCACCGATGCGGTGGTGCCGACCGTGGATATTGCCGGTGGGCGCGTGGTGATTGATTTGCCGGGCGAGATCGAGGGCGACGATCCATCGCCTCGCGATGCCTGATCAGTTCATCGCCGGAAACGGCTCGACATAGGTGTCGAAGCCGCGCCCGTAATAGACCGCGCGGCGGCCGACGAGCGATACGACATAGCCGACACAACCGGCGGCGGCGATGCGCTCGCAGAATTCATGGTAGCCGATCTCCTTGCGCTGAATCGCGCGGACCGCCGCCTCAACGCGCGCTGCAGAAAAATCTTTCGGCGCTTCGCCTGTCACGGCCGCACAGCGCGTGCGGTGCGATTCGCCGCTCGGCAGATAGTAGATTTTCTCCGCGCGGATAAGATCGGCGTGATAACGCTCGACACCGCTCTGCATCAATTTCTTCACCACTTCGGGAAAGGTGATGCGCTCGCCATCCGATGCGCGGGTGCATTCGTCCATGACGGCCTGGGTGTCGGCATTCATTGTCAGTTTCCTTCGTTGTGAGGTTTCATTCGATCGGAACGGCGTGAAGTCCATGACGGCGCACGATGTCGCGCATGAGGTTTTCGAGAGTTCTCCGCTCGCTGGCCGAGAGATGGCCGAAGAATGCGGCGTCGTTCTCGTTGGCGAGCGCCGCGAGGCGCGGCACCAATTCCTTGCCGGCAGGCGTCAAGGCAATCGCCTGATAGCGCCGGTCGTCCTGGCTTTGCGTGCGCGTGACGAGCCCTTTGTCGATCAGACGGTCGACGATTTTGGAGATGGCGCCGCGGGTCATGCCCAGGCGGTGCGCCAGATTGCTCGGGACAACGCCCGCGCGCTCGAAGGCTTCGCGCAGCACCACCCACTCCGCCACCGACACCCCAAGCGCCGAAACCTTGCGGCTGAAAGCACGAGACACGTGGTTCGAAACGAAGCGAAGCCAGTAGCCCAGATGATCTTCGAGGTCGGCAACATCGTCTGGCATGAGGCGGGCATTCTCTGTATAGTTGACATGGAAACTACAACGCATATAGTTTCCACGTCAACTACTCTCTGCGAGCAGCGATTTGACGATCCTGCACGGACGCGCGACAGAGCAAGTCATGAGCCTCGATACCGCACCTTGGCGCGCGACCGTCCTCACCCTGTTTCCCGAGATGTTTCCGGGGCCGCTCGGCGTCAGCCTCGCCGGAAAGGCGCTGGCATCTGGACTCTGGTCGCTCGAGGCGCGCGATATCCGCGATTCCGCCACCGATCGTCACCGCAGTGTGGACGACACCCCGGCGGGTGGCGGCCCGGGCATGGTGCTGCGGGCCGATGTACTCGCGAAGGCCATTGATTCAGTGGACATTTCGCCGGATCGGCCCCGCCTCTTGATGAGCCCGCGAGGTCGGCCATTGACCCAGCGGCAGGTTGCTGCCCTCGCAGCGGGTTCCGGCCCCCTGATTGTTTGCGGACGATTCGAGGGCATCGATCAGCGGGCCATCGAGGCCCGTGGGCTCGAGGAGGTTTCAGTGGGCGATTATGTGCTTTCGGGCGGCGAAATTGCCGCCATGGCCCTGATCGACGCCTGCGTGCGCCTCTTGCCGGGGGTTATGGGCAAGGCAGAGTCCGGTCAGGACGAGAGCTTTTCCCACGGACTACTGGAATACCCCCAATATACCCGTCCGCAGGAGTTCGAGGGCCGTCCGATCCCGAACGTTCTGCTTTCCGGCGACCATGCCAAGGTGGCCGCCTGGCGGCGCGCCGAGGCCGAAGCCCTGACCCAGGCCCGCCGGCCGGACCTCTGGGCCGACAAAGCCCATGAGGAGGGCAACCAAATTCCGCCAAAAAGCACGACAGGCGGGTGACAACGGTCCGGCTTTGCCGTATAGGAGCGCCAAATCCGCAGCAACGCTGGATAGACGAATTCCGCGCAGCCCCCTCAACGGCCGGGCGCGCCGCCGATGGAGATTTGCAATGAACATCATTCAGCAGCTCGAAAAAGAGCAGTTCGACAAATTGTCGGCAACCAAGACCATCCCGGATTTCGCGCCCGGTGACACCCTGATCGTCAACGTGAAGGTGGTCGAAGGCGAGCGCACTCGCGTGCAGGCTTATGAAGGCGTCTGCATCGGCCGCAACGGCGGCGGGCTCAACGAGAGCTTCACGGTCCGCAAGATTTCCTACGGCGAAGGCGTCGAGCGCGTGTTTCCGCTGCTCTCCCCGATGATCGACTCGATCAAGGTGGTGCGCCGCGGCAAGGTGCGCCGTGCCAAGCTCTATTACCTGCGCAACCTGCGCGGCAAGTCGGCCCGCATCGTCGAGAAGCAGGACAAGCAGGCCGAGGCGAGCTGATCTCGCTTTCGTCTTCCAGAGCTTCCGAAAGCGCGGCG
>JBQCIZ010000303.1:0-2583 GCA_051953235.1 Nitrobacter sp.
TCGGACGAAAACGCTTTATGACGGCGGCGGCGCGTGCCGCGCCCGGAAAATGAGGATTTCCAATGACCGGCCGGACCTGTCTGACCATCGTGCTTGCCGCAGGCGAGGGGACGCGGATGCGGTCCTCGCTGCCAAAGGTGCTGCACGCCGTGGCGGGGCAGACGCTTCTGGCCAACGTGCTAGCCGCCGCGCCAACAGGCCCGGGGACATCGCTCGCGGTGGTTGTCGGCCCCGGACATGAGGCGGTGGCGGCCGAGGCGCAGCGCGTGCGGCCCGATGCCACGACGTTCGTCCAGCGTGAACGTCTTGGGACTGCGCATGCCGTGCTGGCTGCGCGCGAGGCTATTGCGCGCGGCGCCGACGACATCGTGATCGCGTTCGGCGATACGCCGCTGATCTCGGCCGGCACGTTTGCGCGGATGCGCGCACCCTTGAACGGCGGCGCAGCGCTCGCGGTCCTTGGCTTTCATGCCGCCGACCCCACGGGTTACGGCCGGCTGATCGTCGACGACGGCCGGCTTACGGCGATCCGCGAACAGGCTGATGCCAGTGTGGATGAGCGCCGCATCACGCTCTGCAATGCCGGTGTCATGGCGTTTGACGGCAAGACCGCGCTCAAGATCATCGAGACAATCGGCAACGCCAACAGCAAGGGCGAATACTATCTCACCGATGCCGTCGCCATCGTTCGCGAACTCGGGCTGACGGCGACGGTGATCGAAACCAGCGAGGACGAAGTGCGCGGCATCAATACCAAGGCCCAACTGGCCGAAGCCGAACAGGTCATGCAGGCGCGGTTGCGCAAGGCGGCGCTGGATGCGGGCGTGACCATGGTCGCTCCCGAGACGGTTTTTCTCGCCCCCGACACCTCGTTCGGCAAGGACGTGACGATCGAACCGTACGTGGTGATCGGGCCGGGCGTCAGCATCGCTGATGGCGCCGTGATCCACGCCTTCTCCCATCTCGTGCAGGCGTCGATCGGCAAGAATGCCTCGGTCGGTCCCTATGCACGGCTGCGGCCGGGCACCTCGCTCGGCGAGGGCGCGCGGATCGGAAACTTCGTCGAGACCAAGGCCGCCGTGCTCGAGGCCGGCGTCAAGGTCAACCACCTGACCTACGTCGGCGATGCCCATGTCGGCACCGGCGCCAACATCGGCGCGGGCACCATCACCTGCAACTACGATGGCTTCGACAAGCATCGCACCGAGATCGGCGCGGGTGCTTTCGTCGGATCCAATTCATCGCTGGTCGCACCGGTGAAGATCGGCAGCGGCGCCTACATCGGTTCCGGGTCCGTCGTTACACGGAATGTGCCCGACGATGCGCTTGTGGTGGAACGCAGCGAGCAAGCTGTGCGCGAAGGTTGGGCCAAGCGATTCCGCGAAATGAAGCTGCTCGCGAAGAAGCCGAAGAGCAGTTGATGCCGGAATGGTCGGCCCTGAGCTTGCGCGGGCCGAGCCTTACTCTTCCTCGAACTCCGAGAACATCGCGCGCGTCAGTCGCCAGCCGCGCGGTTTTGCCCGCTGCGGCTTTTCGTCGGGCTTGTGCCGGATGATCTTCGGTTTCGCGGCGGTGCTGCGGAACGGCGGAGGCCAGTTCGCGAGACGCGACGGCGTTTGCTCGAGCGAATGGGTTTGCGCCGAGGAAAAGTGGCGCACCCCACCATTTTTGGGATCCCGCGTCTCGCTCATCGCCGTGACCCTCCTGCGCGTGAAGGTTTCGGCAAAAACCTTGCGCGTTCGTTAAGGCGGACTGGCAAAATCGAACGGTCGTGCAATTGGCGCGGTGCGATCACCAGCTTTCGAAGCGAAGCGTGGGCGTGTGAGGTACGGCGATGCCGCGGATGTCCCATTTGGCGGCGCCGCTGAACGACGCACAGTGAATGCGGATCATCTTGCCGCGGGCGTCTTCGCCCGCGTTGTCGACCGTCCCCACGACCGGGCAGTTCAGGCCGTCGGCGGCAATCTGCTCGGAGAGCTTCTGTTTTTCGTGTGCGTTGGGCTGGCGGCGAAGCGGGGACTGCGCGAGGGCAGGCTCCAGGCCCACGGCCGCTATCAGAAAGACTACCGCCGAAACCAGTTTGACTTGTGTATTTCCGAGTAATTTCAACGACAACATGCCGAATATTCACCTGGTTTGGAGCGCGCCCCACATGTCAGGTTAGGCGTTCGAAAGACCAAAGCGCAAGCTGATTAGGGCATAACCCGACGATCTCCCTGATCGTCAGCGGAAGCAGTCGGGTACTTCGTTTTTTATTTTTGCGATCAGTTCAGCCGTTCGCGGATCGTCTGCGTTCGCCTCAAGCTGCTTCTGATACATCCTGCAGCGCAGGCTGTTCTTTGCGAGTCGCCCCTTTCCTTTATTCCCTCTGTCCGACGTTTGCGCCGGCGAACGCTGCGGCTTTTCCGCTTCCCTTTTGGCATTGGCGGCCTTGTTGAGCGCGATCCTCTCATTTCTTGCATCGCCGGCCTTTCGGAATTCTTCCGCCGCCTTGCTGTAGTAGCGTTCCGCCGACTGAAGATAGGAATTCCGATTGTCACCGGCCCTCAGCGCGGTGTTGAAGAAGTCATTTCCCGTATTGAG
>JBQCIZ010000304.1:0-2317 GCA_051953235.1 Nitrobacter sp.
GTTTCCAGTGATTGAAGCCGGCTGGACCGAGGTGCCGGATGCAATCGAGCGGCTCCATCCCGCAGCGGTGCTGGTCACAACGACGGAGGAAGCCGACGCGGCATTCGCGCAGCTTGCGAAACAGGTTGCAGCGATGCAGCCATATGTTCCACTCGTCGTTACAGCACCGGCGAACGTCTGTGCGGACAACGCGCTGCCGTGCCTGTCGCCGGATCATGATCGTCTCGGCGCCCGCCTGAGCGCGGCGCTCCGGGTCCGGACTCTGCACACGACCGTGCTTCGGCGGCGGACAAGCGACCCCGCCATGCGGCTCCGCGAGCCGGACACCGACCCTCTCCAGGATGCGACCATCCTGCTGATCGGCCGCGGCGGCGCCTATCCGGCGCTGTCCGTCACATTCGGCGAGCGGCTCGGCGTGGTTGGCGCGCTCAGCATCGAAGCAGCGGCGAAGCATTTGAACGCGCGCGATCTGGACGGCATCGTCATCGGCGAGGGCTTCACCCCGCGCGTGGTTGACGCGTTCCTGACGGTCCTGGCGGAAGATACCCGTTTTCGCAATCTGCCAGTTGCAGTCACGGCCGGAGGCCTCGCCGCGGCCTATGATCTTCCCAATCTCGAGATCATCGAGGACGAACCCGCGCGGATCGCGGACCTGTTTCTGCCGTTGGTCCGGCAACACGCGTTCGAGGCGCGCCTTTATCGCACGCTGAAATCCCTCGATGCGGGTGGGCTACTGGATCCGCGCACTGGATTGCTGACGATCGAGGCGTTTCATCGCGAGCTCGCGACGGCGATCCATCAGACCCAATCGCAAGGTGGAATTTTATCCATCGCCCGCTTTTCTCTCGGCCCCAAGCAGGATCGTCCCCTGTTCGACGCGGCCCGCATCCTGAGCCGGCTGATGCGGCGTATGGATTTCGGGGCGCTCGAAAGTGACGGATCGATTCTCGTCGTTTTCACCGACACTGATTTACGCAACGCGCATATGATTGCGCGACGGTTGTCGAGCGTCATGAAGCACACGGCGCACAGTACCAAGCGCGAGCAGCGGATCGATCCTCGCGTCGTCCTGGCATCATCGCTGCCCAATGATTCCGCAAAATCGCTTCTTGCCCGGTTGAAGGACGAAGCGAACCGCGCAGCCTCGTAGCCGCGCTGCTATGCCGCCTTGCGATCTTCCGCGAGATTGGCGAGCTGGCGCATGATTTCGGTCGTTCCCGTCAGCCGCTCCTCCGGCGTCTCCCAATGCTGGAAAAAGACGACCTTCATGTCGGGGCGAACCTTCGCCGCCTGTCCGTGCTGGCGGATGAAGTAGACCAGCCGATCGGGCTGCGCGAACTTGTTGTCGCGGAAAGTTATTACCGCGCCCTTTGGTCCCGCATCGACCTTTTCGACATTGGCGCGGCGGCAATAGGCCTTGATGGCCGCGATCTTGAACAGATAACGGACTTCATCCGGCAACGGGCCGAACCGGTCGCGCAACTCGGCGGCAAAATTGTCGATCTCGTCGTCAGTATCGAGGTCGGCCAGTCGCCGGTAAAGCGACAGCCGCACCGCAAGATCAGCGACGTAATCCTCAGGGATCAGCACCGGCATGCCAACGGTGATCTGCGGCGACCAGCGGTCGTCGACGGGCTCCGCAACACCGGCCTTCAGATTGAGGATCGCTTCCTCGAGCATCGACTGATAGAGTTCGAAGCCGACCTCCTTGATATGGCCTGACTGCTCCTCGCCGAGCAGATTGCCAGCGCCGCGAATGTCGAGATCGTGCGAGGCGAGCTGGAAGCCGGCCCCGAGAGTCTCCAGCGATTGCAGAACTTTCAGCCGCCGCTCGGCCTGAGCCGTGATCTTGTGCGTCGAAGGCAGCGTGAACAGCGCATAGGCCCGCAACTTCGAGCGGCCGACCCGCCCGCGCAACTGGTAAAGCTGCGCCAGGCCGAACATGTCCGCACGATGCACGATCAGCGTATTGGCCGACGGAATGTCGAGACCGGACTCCACGATCGTGGTCGAGAGCAGGACGTCATACTTGCCGTCGTAGAAGGCCGACATGATGTCCTCGATCACCGTTGGCGCCATCTGGCCGTGCGCGACGGCGACCTTCATCTCCGGGACATGCTTGTCGAGAAAATCCTTCACCTCGGCGAGGTCGTCGATCCGCGGCACCACGTAGAACGCCTGCCCGCCACGGTAGCGTTCGCGCAGCAGCGCCTCGCGGATCATCAGCGGGTCGTGCGGCGCAACGAAGGTGCGTACGGCAAGGCGGTCGACTGGCGCCGACGCGATGATCGAGAGATCGCGCACGCCGGTGAGCGCC
>JBQCIZ010000305.1:0-10488 GCA_051953235.1 Nitrobacter sp.
CCCGAATTCTCGTTCCTGCCGCGCAAGTTCAAGGTCGCGATCACCGCCTCCAAGCATGACCGTGCCGCCATCAAGATTCACGACGTGGGCCTGCGGCTGCACAAGAACGATAAGGGCGAGACCGGCTTCGAGGTGATGGTCGGCGGCGGTCTCGGCCGCACACCGTTCCTCGCCAAGACGATCCGCCATTTCGTGCCCGGGCACGACCTGCTGAGTTACGTCGAGGCGATCCTTCGCGTCTACAACCGTTATGGCCGCCGCGACAACATCTACAAGGCGCGCATCAAGATCCTCGTCCACGAGCTCGGCGCCGACAAGTTCGCGCAGGAAGTCGAGGAGGAGTGGCGGCAGATGGACAAGCGCGTCCTGACACTGACCGATGCCGACATCGAGAATGTGCGCTCGCGCTTCAGTTATCCGGTATACGAGAATCTGCCGCACATGCCGGACGAGCTGAAGGTGGCGGCGCATGACGCGCGCTTCGAGGCCTGGCGCAAGAATTCGGTCGCGCCGCACAAGGCGCCCGGCTACGCCATCGTCACCCTGTCGCTGAAGCCGGTCGGCATGCCGCCGGGCGATGCCACCGCCGAGCAGATGGATGCGATTGCCGACCTGGCGGATCGCTATTCATTCGGTGAAATCCGTGTTGGCCACGAGCAGAACCTGGCGCTGCCTCATGTCGCAAAGCGCGATCTGCCGGCGCTATGGCACGCACTGGACAAGATCGGCGTCGCGACCCCCAACGTCAATCTGGTCAGCGATATCATCGCGTGCCCTGGTCTCGACTATTGCTCGCTCGCCAACGCGCGTTCGATCCCGATCGCGCAGGAGCTGACGCGCCGCTTCGCTAATCACGAGACGGCGAGCCTGATCGGCCGCCTGCACATCAACATCTCCGGCTGCATCAACGCCTGCGGCCATCATCACGTCGGCCATATCGGCATTCTCGGCGTCGAGAAGAATGGCGAGGAATTCTATCAGATCACCATCGGCGGCCGTGCCGACGAGAATGCCGAGCTCGGCAACCTGATCGGACCCGCGGTGCCCTACGGCGACGTGGCCGATGTGGTGGAGGATATCGTCGAGGCGTATCTCGCGCTCCGCGAGGGGCCGGACGAGTTGTTCATCGACGCGGTCAAGCGTCTTGGCGTCGAACCATTCCGGGAGCGTGTCTATGCCACTCGTTAGAAACGAAAAGATCATCGCTGATGATTTCGTCCGTATCGCCGACGATGCGGCGATCCCGGCGGGCGGCAATGTCCTGCTGCCGCTCGCGCGTTTTCTGGAGGATGCCGAGGCGGTGTTGCAGCGTGACGGCAAGGTCGGCGTGATCCTGCCCAACAATCGCGATCCCGACGATCTCGAGCCCTATCTGGAGCGGCTCGCGCTGATCGCACTCGTATTTCCCACCTTCCGCGACGGCCGCGCCTACAGCCAGGCGCGGCTGCTGCGCGAACGCTACAGCTACGAAGGCGAGTTGCGCGCTACCGGGCAAGTGCTGCGCGATCAGTTCGTCTTCATGATCCGCGCCGGCTTCGACGCCTTCGAGGTGAAGAAGGACAGCGATGCGCTTGCATTCGAGGAGACGATCAAGCGCTATTCGGTGTTCTATCAGCCGACCGCGGACGGGCGGTTCACCGCGCTGCGTCAGCGGCTGTTCAGGCCATACGCGGCGGCATCACGGTAGGCATCATGGCTCAACCGGCTCGACGAACGACGGATGCTGTGCTGCCTTCCGCGGCCTCGCTGAACGACGCGCTGCGTGATGCCTCGCCCGCGGAGGTGATCGCGGCGGCGTTGCGCACGGTCGGCCGCGACCGGCTGGCACTGGTATCGTCGTTCGGGACGGAGTCGGCAGCGCTCTTGAAGGTGATGGCGGACGTCGATCCCGCGATCCCTGTGGTCTTTCTCGATACCGGATGGCTGTTCGAGGAAACGCTGGCCTATCGCGATACGCTGATCGCCGCACTCGGCCTACGCGACATTCGTTCGGTCAAGCCATCGGAGGACGTGCTGAAGCGCGACGATCCGGATCGCGACCTCTGGTTCACCGATCCCGATCCCTGCTGCCGAATCCGTAAAGTGGAGCCGCTGGCGCGTGCATTGAAGCCGTTCGATGCCTGGATCAACGGGCGTAAGCGCTTTCAGGGCGGTCTGCGCGCGGACATTCCCGTGGTCGAGGACGATGGCGCGCGGCTGAAGTTCAACCCATTCGCCAGTGTCACTCCGCAGGATATCGCGGCGATCTATGCATCCGCGAAGCTGCCGCCGCATCCGCTGGTAGCGTCTGGCTTCCTCTCGGTGGGTTGTATGCCGTGCACGAGCCGTTCAGAGTCGAACGAGGACGCGCGCGCCGGCCGCTGGCGCGGAAAAGGCAAGACGGAATGCGGCATCCATACGATGAAGGTCTCGTAGCACAACGCCGCTGCATCGCTGCAAACATTGAAAAGCGGTTGCGTTGACTTCGCAGCGCCACTTCAACAGTTTTGTTCGTACGTTTTCGACAACCATCACGTTGCAAAATCGTATGGAGACAAAAATGTTTCGTCGCTTTCTCGCTGTTGCCGCCGCGCTCACATGGGCGACCTCCGCATTTGCGGCGGATATTTCATTGCTCAACGTATCCTACGATCCGACGCGTGAGCTCTATGTCGATTTCAACAAGGCGTTCGCCGCGGCCTATCAGAAGGAAACCGGCAGGAGCGTCGAGATCAAGCAATCGCATGGCGGCTCCGGCTCGCAGGCGCGCGCCGTGATCGACGGCCTGCAGGCCGACATCGTCACGCTCGCGCTCGCCTACGACATCGACGCCATTGCCGCGAAAGGCCTGATCAAGCCGGATTGGCAGAAGCGGTTGCCGCTCAATTCGTCGCCTTATACCTCGACCATCGTCTTCCTGGTACGCAAGGGCAATCCGAAGGGCATCAAGGACTGGGACGATCTGATCAAGCCGGGTGTTGCCGTCATCACGCCGAACCCGAAGACGTCGGGCGGTGCGCGCTGGAACTATCTCGCCGCATGGGGCTACGCGCTGAAGAAATACGGCTCCGCCGACAAGGCGAAGCAATTTGTCGCAGATCTCTACAAGAACGTTCCGGTGCTGGATACCGGCGCGCGCGGGGCGACGGTCACCTTCGTCGAGCGCGGCGTAGGTGATGTGTTGCTGGCGTGGGAGAACGAAGCCTTTCTGGCGCAACGGGAATTCGGCAAGGACAAGTTCGAGATCGTCGCGCCGCCGCTGTCGATTCTCGCCGAGCCGCCCGTTGCTATTGTCGACAGCGTTGCCGACAAAAAGGGCACCCGTGCTGTCGCAGAAGCCTACCTGAAGTACTGGTACACCAAGGAAGGTCAGGAAATCGCCGCGAAGAATTCATATCGTCCGCGCGATCCGGAGATCGCGAAAGCTTATGAAAAATCGTTCGCGAAGGTTGAATTGTTCACGATCGACGATGTGTTCGGCGGCTGGACCAAGGCGCAGAAGGAACACTTCAGCGAAGGCGGCGTTTTTGACCAGATTTACAAGAACTGATTTCGCCGGAACCTAGCACCACGAGGGCCATTGTGAGCGGGGGATCGCGACGAAATACGCTGCCGGGCTTCGGTCTCACCATGGGACTGACGCTGACGTGGCTGTCGATCATCGTGCTGATCCCGCTCGCCGGACTGTTTCTGAAAACGATGGAGCTTGGCCCGGATCAGTTCTGGGCCATCCTCACCAGCCGCCGCACGCTGAATGCGCTGAAGATCTCGTTCGGGCTGGCGTTCTGCGCCGCGCTCGTCAATCTCGTGATGGGCATGATCGTGGTGTGGGCGCTCGTCCGCTATCGCTTCCCCGGCCGCCGTCTGTTCGATGCCATCGTCGATATTCCTTTCGCGTTGCCGACCGCGGTGGCGGGTGTGGCGCTGACATCGCTGTTCGCGCAGAAGGGCTGGCTCGGCGCGCCGTTGGCCGAACTCGGCATCAAGGTCGCGTTCACGCCGATCGGCATTTTCGTCGCGATGGTGTTCATCGGAATTCCGTTCGTGGTGCGGACGGTGCAGCCGGTGCTGCTCGATCTCGACAGCGAAATCGAGGAAGCTGCGGCCAGTCTCGGGGCCAATCGCTGGCATATCGTCTCGAAAGTTATCCTGCCCAGCCTGATGCCGGCCGTGCTGACCGGTTTTGCGTTGGCGTTTGCGCGCGCGGTCGGCGAATACGGTTCGGTGATCTTCATCGCGGGCAACCTGCCGAACGTCTCCGAGATCGCGCCGCTGCTGATCGTGATCCGGCTCTCCGAGTTTCGCTACGCCGATGCGACCGCCATCGCGGTGGTGATGCTGGTCGCCGCGTTCCTGATCATTTTCGCGGTCAACCGTCTGCAGCGCTGGGCACAGGTTCGTGCCCCGGCGTCGTGAGGGCGATTGCATGACCATGGATACCGCCTTGCCGCGCTACACATCCGCCTCCGCCGGTAGCAGACGAGACTCCCTGGCCGCGCGGTCGGCGCGGCGCGATCCGCGCACCGAGCCGGGACCGGTCCGCTGGCTCATCATCGGTGTTGCGGTCGCGTTCCTGTCGGTTTTCGTCGTGTTGCCGCTGGTGCTGGTATTCGCGCAGGCCTTCTCCAAGGGCATAGCCGCGTATTTGTCCGCGCTGTCCGATCCGGAGGCGTTGTCCGCCATCCGTCTGACGCTCTGCGTCGCCGTGCTGTCGGTCAGCCTCAATCTGGTGTTCGGGCTGATCGCGGCATGGGCAATCGCCAAATTCGAGTTCGGCGGCAAGACGTTCCTGATTTCGCTGATCGATCTGCCGTTCTCGGTCAGCCCGGTCATCTCGGGTCTCGTCTTCGTGCTGCTGTTCGGCGCGCAGGGCTATTGGGGGCCCTGGCTGCAGGCGCACAACATTCATGTGCTGTTCGCTGTTCCAGGAATCGTACTGGCGACGACCTTCGTGACGTTTCCGTTCGTGGCGCGCGCATTGATTCCGCTGATGCAGGAGCAGGGGACGCAGGAAGAGGAAGCCGCGATCTCGCTCGGCGCGTCCGGGTTGCAGGCTTTTTTCCGAGTGACCCTACCCAATATCAAATGGGGTCTGCTCTATGGCGTCCTGCTGTGCAACGCGCGCGCCATGGGTGAATTCGGCGCGGTGTCTGTCGTCTCCGGGCACATCCGCGGAGAGACCAACACCATGCCGCTGCTGGTCGAGATTCTCTACAACGAATATCAGTTCGTCGCCTCGTTCGCGATCGCGTCGCTGCTCGCGATGCTGGCGCTCGTGACGCTGGTGGTGAAGACCGTGCTCGAACGCCGTCTGGATGAAGGACAGATCTCCAATGGCCATTGAAGTCCGCAATCTGGTGAAAAAATTCGGCGCCTTCGCCGCGCTTGATCATGTCGATCTCAAGATTCGCAGCGGCGAACTGCTGGCGCTGCTCGGCCCGTCGGGATCGGGCAAGACCACGCTGTTGCGCATCATCGCGGGCCTCGACTGGCCGGATGCCGGCGAGGTGTCGTTCGACGGCCAGAATGCGCTGGCGCGCGGCGCGGGCGAGCGCGGCGTCGGCTTCGTCTTCCAGCACTACGCGCTGTTCCGGCACATGACGGTGTTCGAAAATGTCGCGTTCGGCCTGCGGGTGCAGCCGCGGGCTGTCCGCAAGACCGAGTCCGCGATCCGCGCCCGCGTCAGGGAATTGCTCGATCTCGTCCAGCTCGATTGGCTCGCCGATCGCTATCCCGGCCAGCTCTCCGGCGGTCAACGCCAGCGCGTGGCGCTGGCGCGGGCACTGGCGATCGAGCCGCGCCTCTTGCTGCTCGACGAACCGTTCGGTGCGCTCGATGCCAAGGTGCGCAAGGAACTGCGCACCTGGCTGCGCGCGCTGCATGAGGAGATCAACGTCACCTCGATCTTCGTCACCCACGATCAGGAAGAGGCGCTGGAAGTCGCTAACCGTGTCGTAGTGATGGACAAGGGGCGTATCGAGCAGGTCGGTACGCCGACCGACGTTTATGACAATCCGGAGACGGCGTTCGTGCACGGCTTCATCGGGGAATCGATCGTGCTGCCGGTCGAGGTTCATGACGGCGTGGTCCGGCTCGGCGACACCGCGCTGAACATCGCCGCCGAGCGCGGCAGCACGGGCCCGTCAAAACTATTCGTCCGGCGCCACGACATGCAGGTCAGCGCGCCCGGCTGGGGCGGTCTGGAGGGGACGGTGCGCCGGGTGCGGACCTTCGGCCCGATCCAGCGGGCCGACATCGCGGTGCCCGGGCGGCTCGGCGAAACAGTCATCGAGATCGATGCGCCGCGCGACCGCGAGCTCCACAGCGGCGACATCGTCGGGCTGCAGCCCCGCCGCTACCGCATTTTTGCCGATCAGCCCTGAGATCGGTCTGGATCGTTCACCTTTCAGCCACGGTTGGTGTGCAACAACACGGGCTGATTGGGGAAATCCAGATGATCCGCACCCTTGCCGCGATTCTCGGCGTTCTGGCGCTTGCCGGATGCGCCGCCGAATACGTCCCGCCGGAGCAGCCGGCCTTCTATCTCGATATGGCCCATGGCGGGGCCAAGCTCGACGCGGCCGTCGCGGCCTCGATGATTTCAGGCTATCGCGCCAATAACGGTCTCGGTCCGGTGACGGTCGATCCGGAGCTGATGAAGGTCGCCGAAACCCAGTCCATGGCGATGGCGAAGCACAACAAGATGGATCACGACGTGGTCGGGACGCTGCCCAAACGGCTGGCAACGGCGCACTATCCGGCAACGCTTGCGGTCGAGAATATCGGGGCGGGCTATCACACCCTGGCCGAGGCCTTTTCGGGCTGGCGGGATTCGCCGCATCATCGCGAGAACATGCTCAAGAAGGGTGTCGATAAATTAGGCATCGCGGCGACTTATGCGCCGAACACCAAATACAAGGTGTTCTGGACCTTGGTCCTGGCATCGACCGACGAACGGTAACCGTTGCGTGATATCGGGGTATCCCTTGCGCTGATTGACGCGGTTGCGAACTGACGCCACGGTGCCGCCAAGTTCCCGGTGTTTGTCGGCGGCACTCGTCATGGATTCCCTGTCTCCCTCCTCAGAAATCTCATCCCACTCCGGCCTCTCGATCCCCGCAAAAGCCCGCCGCGTGCTGGTCTTGCAGGGCGGCGGCGCGCTCGGCTCCTATCAGGCCGGCGCCTATCAGGCGCTCTGCCGATACGATTTCGAGCCCGCCTGGGTGGCCGGTATCTCGATCGGGGCCATCAATGCCGCGATCATCGCCGGCAATCCGCGCGAGCGGCGTGTCGAGCGCCTCAAGGAATTCTGGGAGATGGCCTCGTCGCCGGTGCCATGGCAGCCGGTGCTGTCGGACGAGCGCACGCATTCGCTATTCAATGAGACCAGCGCGGCCATGATTGCGGCCTTTGGCGTGCCCGGCTTCTTCACGCCGCGCTTTCCGCCGGCGCAGTTCTGGCCGTCGGCCAATCCGCAATCCCTCAGCTATTACGATACCGCACCGCTGCGCGCGACGCTGGAGCGGCTGGTGGACTTCGACCGCATCAACGCAAAGACCACGCGGCTCAGCGTGGGTGCCGTCAATATCGCGACCGGTAACTTCACCTACTTCGACAATACCAAGTGCACGATCCGGCCCGAGCACATCATGGCGTCGGGCGCGTTGCCGCCCGGTTTTCCCGCGATCGAGATCGACGGCGAATACTACTGGGACGGCGGTATCGCCACTAATACGCCGCTGGACTACGTGCTGGATCAGGAGACGGCGACGGACCTCCTGATCTTCCAGGTCGATCTGTTCAGCGCGCGCGGACCGCTGCCGACCACGCTGCTGGAAGCGGCCGAGCGCGAAAAGGACATCCGCTATTCCAGCCGGACCCGCATGAATACCGACAAGAACAAGCAGATCCACAACGCGCGCAAGGCGGTGCGCGACCTGATTTCGAAGCTGCCGGACAATCTCAAGGACGATCCTTCGGTCAAGTTCCTGAGGGAGGCGGCCAGGGAGAATACCGTCACGGTGGTGCACCTGATCTATCGCCGCAAGAATTACGAGGCATCGTCGAAGGACTACGATTTCTCGCGCCTCAACATGGTCGAGCACTGGTCATCCGGCGAGCACGACGTCGATCTGTCGATGCGTCACCCGGAATGGCTCGAGCGGCCGCAGAATGGCGAGACCATGGTGACCTACGACCTCACCGCTGACGATTACAAATAACTTTCGCCAAATAACTTTCGCAGAGTCCGGATACGACGGCTGGATCAAACAGGAGAAGACGATGACGAATCTGAAAGGCAAGACAGCGGTTGTGACTGGATCCACCAGCGGGATCGGCCTTGCGTATGCCCGCGCGTTCGCGGGCGCAGGCGCCAACGTGGTGATCAACGGGTTCGGCGCGCCGGCCGATATCGAAAAGGAACGATCCGCCATCGAAACCGATTTCAAGGTCAAGGCGGCCTATTCGCCGGCCGACATGACCAAGCCAGCCGAGATTGCCGGAATGATCGCGCTCGGCGAGAAGACCTTCGGCTCGGTCGATATCCTCGTCAACAACGCCGGCATCCAGTTCGTCTCGCCGATCGAGGATTTCCCGATCGAGAAGTGGGACATGATCATCGCGATCAATCTGTCCTCGGCATTCCACGCCATCCGCGCCGCGGTGCCCGGCATGAAGAAGCGGGGCTGGGGCCGCATCATCAACACGGCGTCGGCGCATTCGCTGGTGGCCTCGCCCTTCAAGTCGGCCTACGTCTCCGCCAAGCATGGCATCGCCGGCCTCACCAAGACGGTGGCGCTGGAGCTTGCGACCCACAAGATCACCTGCAACTGCATCAGCCCCGGCTATGTCTGGACGCCTCTGGTCGAGAAGCAGATTCCCGACACCATGAAGGCGCGCAACATGACCAAGGAGCAGGTCATCAACGACGTGCTGCTGGATGCCCAGCCGACCAAGCAGTTCGTCACGGTGGAGCAGGTTGCGGCGCTCGCGCTCTATCTGTGCGGCGACGATGCCGCCCAGATCACCGGCAGCAACATGTCGATCGATGGCGGCTGGACCGCCGAGTAGGTGCCTCTTCATCCTCCCCCTTGCGGGGTCGAGACGAGCGAAGCTCGCTCTTAGGGTGGCATGAAGTGAGCGAAGCGAACGGCATGTCGGGTGGGGGATTCTTGAAGCGTAGGGCTGATTGGGCAACCCCCACCCCGGCCTCCGCTCGCCGGCGATGCTTCGCATCGCCGCGGCTCCGCCGACCCTACCCACAAGGGGGAGGGTTTCCGAGGCGCAGTTAATTCCGCTTCCCGAACGCCAGCACGTGCAGTCCGAGCTTCTGGCGCACGATCCAGAACAGCAGCACCGTCTCGAACACCAGCGAGATCGAGGTCGCCGCCGCGGCGCCATGGCCGCCGTAGCGCGGCACCAGCGCGAAGCAGAGCGCCACGTTCATGCCGAAGGCCAGCGAGTAGGCTCCGGCGCAGGCGTGCTGATGGCCGAGCATGTTCAGCAGGCGTTCGACCGGGCCGATCGCGGCGCGGACCACCAGTCCGATCGCGGCGACGAACATGATGCTGTAGCCGGTGACGAATTGTGGACCGAACAGCCATAACAGCGGCTTGCCGAGCGCCAGCAGCACCAGCGTGGCTGCAAGCGACGGCCAGAACGTCCACTTGATGGCGTGCGCGACATAGGCCGCGAGCCGTTCGCGGTCGCCGGCTGCATGATATTCGGTGAAGCGGTGCGCTGTCGTCGCCGACATGGCGTAGTGGATGAACGAGACCAGCACCAGCGTCTTGATCACCGCAAAATAGATGCCGACCTCCTCCGAGGATCGGAACTGCTGCAGCACCAGCACGTCGGTGTAAGACAATAGCAGATAGAAGCTCTCGACCAGCAGGATCGGCAGCGAGACCGAGAGCCAGCCGCGGAAATCATAGGCCTTCGGTCCCGTCACGACGGCGGTGCCAAGCCGGCGGTTGAGCAAGATCATCTGCCCGATCATGGAGAACCACACCGCCGCCACGCTCGCCAGCATGGCGATGGTGGCGCCGAGATGGAAGCCGAGCATGAAGGCGCCGGCGGTGAAACCGATGATCAGCGACTGCCGCACGATGAATTGCGGCATCAGTCCGAGCCGCATCCAGTCATGGGAGCGCGCGATACCGTCCTGCATGTTGGCGACGACGAAGGCCGGCAACGTCAGGCAGCCGAGATAGAGCGGCATGACGCTCGCCGGATCGAGCCACGGCGACAGCGTCCTGACGAGACAGGCGAGCAGCAGAGCGATCAGTGAGGAGACGGTGAACGTCATCCAGCGGCTGCCGGACAGGAAACCGCGTAGCAGCGCATTGTCGCCGCTGGCGCGATATTCCGGAATGATCTTCTGGGCCGAGGCCGAGGTGCCGAAATCCATCATGCTGCCGAGCAGCAGCACCCAGGTCCAGACGTAGACGTAGATGCCGTAGTCCGAACTGCCCATCCAGCGCGCCAGCAGGATCTGCGCGACGTAGG
>JBQCIZ010000306.1:0-3406 GCA_051953235.1 Nitrobacter sp.
ATCACAAACCTGTCTTTCTGGCGGATCTGTTTTCAGAAAGCGGAGGGCTGCCGCTCGCCAAGCGTCATCCGGTCCGGCAGCGCTACCGGATGCTGGAATTGCAGCGCTGGAAGGAAAAGCGCGGTCTCGATTTTCATTTCACGCCGAAGCACGTGCCGTTCAACGGCCGGCTTGCCGATGGCGTCGTGATTGCGGCGCTCGAAGCGGGTCACGATCCGGACCGCTTCCTGCGCCGGGCCTATGCCGCGGTCTGGGAGGATCAACTCGATCTTGCGGATGCCGCGACGATTGAGAAACTCGCCGATGAGGCCGGATTGCCGGGCAAGTCGCTCATCGCGCGTTCGCCGGCCACGGAGATCGGCGCGCAATACGAACAGAATCGCCAGGACGCGCTTGCGGCAGACGTGTTCGGTTCGCCGGGTTACGTCCTCGATGGCGAGGCCTTCTGGGGACAGGATCGTCTCGAATTGCTGGCGGATGCATTGAAGTCGGGCCGGGCGGCCTATAGCTCAAAGGTTTCCTGACGCAGCGGTGGGCGAGCGGAGGCGTTCGTTCCATCTGCACCGGGCCAACAGACGGAGCAGAGCAATGAGCGCAGCGATGTCGCCCGTTCGGCTATTCCGGGTCGTCATGATGACGGCGATTCTGACTGCGCTCGCAGCGCCGGCGATGGCGCAGGCAACGCCGGACACGGAAAACGGACGCTACACACTGGCGCCGATGAACGGCGGCTTTGTCAGACTCGATACGCGCACCGGCGTGATCTCGCATTGCACGGACAAGGGTCACGGTTGGGCTTGCTACGCATTGCCCGACGAGCGCACTGCGTTCGATACGGAAATCGGCCGGCTTCAGAGCGAGAACGAAAAGCTCAGGACGCAACTCGCGGCGCGAGAACCGGCATCCGCCGACAAGACGCAGGAAGCGCTGCCGAAAGCGGATTCGCTGAAGCCGGATGAACCGAAGGCGACGCCGAAAGCCGGCGAGCCGAAGACGGCGGACGGCAATCGCAACCGGATCGAGATTCCGCTGCCGAGCGATCAGGACATGGATCGCATGATGTCGTTTGTCGAACGTGCCTGGCGAAGACTGATCGACATGGCCGCCCGCGTTCAGCGCGACGTATCCGGAAAGATCTGATCGGCGCCGTCGGCGCGAATTTGGATCGAGACATGCGAGGCCGCGCACGCGATCGTCGCGCGCCGCGACGATCTGACGCAAAACATTAAATCTCCCTCATTTGCCGGAACGTGCGCTGTGTGCGCCGGTTGCCCTTCGTCCATTGCAGAGAAAGGGAAAGCCTCCATGCGATTTTCGAGAATCCTGTCCGCCGCGCTCGTGGTGGGCGCCGCATCCGTTTCGCTTCAGCCCGCAGCGGCCGCGCCTTCGGCCGACCGATCGCTTGCCACTTCGGCTCCGACGCCTCAGCCGGTGCGCTGGCGTCATCACGGCTGGCACCATCACGGTGGTTGGCATCATGGCTGGCACCATCGCGGCTGGCGACATGGTTACTATGGTCCCGGCGCCGTGGTCGGCGGACTCGCCGCGGGCGCGATCATCGGTGGTGCCATCGCCAATAGTCAGGCGCGCGCCGCCAACAACAACGCTTACTGTTTCAGCCGCTTCAAGTCCTACGACCCCGCCTCGGGGACCTATCTCGGCTACGACGGGATGCGTCATCCCTGCCCGTAGTGCGACTTGAAAAAGTGCATCAGGCGATCCGGCTGCATTGTGCAGCCGGATTTTTTCTGCGAATGGCGGCCAATCGCCGCAGGACAGGGCGGCCTGCAAGCGATGCGGAGCGAGCGATCTGCGGTTGCAGAGCATATTAACTCGTTAACGCGATCTCCGGTATTGTTGTCTTGCAAGACCGGTCCCAGCGGAGGACAATCGGGCCACGGGCGGATCGCACCGCACCGGAGACCCCAGTGAGGATCGACGCACGGATTCAATGACCGCATCTGACACCACGCATATCGTGATCGCCGATGATCACCCGTTGTTCCGCGATGCCTTGCGGCAGGCGGTGGCCAGTGTCGTGCCGGCCAAGATCGACGAAGCCGGCACGTTCGAGGAACTGACGGCGCAACTGGAGCAGGAAGCGGACGTCGATTTGATCCTGCTCGATCTCTCGATGCCGGGCATCAGCGGCTTTTCCGGTTTGATCTATCTGCGTGCCCAGTACTCGGCGATTCCGGTGGTGGTAGTCTCGGCCAGCGACGACGTTGCGACGATCCGGCGCTCGATGGATTTCGGCGCTTCCGGATTCGTTCCGAAGCGGCTCGGAGTCGAGGCGCTGCGCACCGCGATTCTCAAGGTCATCGAGGGCGACATCTGGATCCCGCCCGACATCGATCTGTCCGCCGCGGGCGATCCCGAGATGACGCGGTTGCGCGACCGGCTGGTGACGCTGACGCCGCAGCAGGTGCGCGTCCTGATGATGCTGTCCGAGGGCCTGCTCAACAAGCAGATCGCCTACGAGCTCGGCGTGTCGGAAGCGACCATCAAGGCGCACGTCTCCGCGATCCTGCAGAAGCTCGGTGTCGAAAGCCGCACCCAGGCGGTGATCGCCGCGGCCAAGATCGCAGGCGATCAGTGGCGGCAAAGCGAACCATCGGCTGGCTAACGCGATAGCGGTCGAGGCTTGCTTGTTCCGGTGAATCGAACGCCCAGTCGATTTCGTTTCCGCCAGACCACGCTGCACGCGTGTTCCGCAGACTCCATCTCCAGGATCAGTGCAAACGAGTCCGGGACGTCCGTTGTTGTCGTCGAGACTTCAAGCGCCGCACCGCTTTTCGAAATGTCACGAACGACGCACGTCATTCTGAAGCTCGGGAAGTGGATGGTGCCTGCTTTTCGGAGTTTTTGCCGTGTGGCCCGTCGCGACTCGTTTCGAGCGGCGCCGGTCGCGCCACATACGATCGGGCTGCGGTCGAGGCCCTCGACCAAGGCGTTATCGTCCGGAACCTTGCCTTCGAGGATCGGAGGCTGGATCGTGGGTGCGTCTATCGACGAAGGCATGGGCACTCGGCGTGTCGAGCCTGCTTCGATTTTGCCTGCAAAAGCCAAATTTGCGTGGGTTTGAAATTTGTCGAGCACAGTCTTTCGTTCGGACTTCGGTATGCCGGCAAGCTGCAGCGCGGCGACAATGTGCTCGACCGCCGAATCGCTTCTGCCAAAGGGAAGCAGCAAGCGTTCGCATTCGATGCGATGTCCTGCGGCATCAGTCGTGGCTATGATCGTATAGATCGCACAGCCTGTCTCAGCGCATTCATTGGCGGCATCGATCGCCAAAGCCTTCAAGGGTTCGGGTATGACCGCGTCCATTGTCTGCCCGGCCCAGCTCGAGTTGAAGACTTCACCGACGTCGCTGCCGTTGTAAAGCGCTCGAAAGCGCCGGCCATTG
>JBQCIZ010000307.1:0-3294 GCA_051953235.1 Nitrobacter sp.
AGTTCCACCATGATCCGCTCGGCGCGGCGGCAAATGGTGCGCGCCAGATGAAGGTATGCGGCGGCAGGCGTCCCGCCCGGCAGCACGAATGAGGTGAGTTCGGCGAGATCGGCGTTCAGGGCGTCGATGTCGTTTTCCAGACGTGCGACCTGGCTCCCCAGCACCCGCAATCGCTCCGCCTTGCCCTCGCGCTGGGGCACGGCGAGGTCGGCACCGAGATCGAACAGATCGTTCTGGATGCGCCCGAGCATGACGTCGAGATTGGGCGTACCGGCAAGGTGCAGCCGGACCACGCCGATCGCGGCGTTGGTCTCATCGACGGTTCCATAGGTCGTGACGCGCAGATCGTACTTCGGGCGGCGCTCGCCGCTGCCGAGCGCCGTGGTGCCGTCGTCCCCGGTCCGTGTGTAAATTCGATTGAGAACGACCATCGGTTCCCCCGTTTGCCGTCGGGCCGCTTTAGCTGTGCCCCATGACCCAGACGGTCAGCATGGTGATGACGATCGCGACGAACTGCAGCAGCACGCGCATCTGCATCAGCTTCTGCGAACGGTTCGGGTTGCCGCCACGCATCATGTTGATGAGGCCCATCAGCAGCACGATCGTCACGGCAGCGACGGCGATGGGGATTAGAATCTTGCTCAGGAAGATTGTCATGCAGGGTACATAACACCACCGCTGCAACTGCGCCATTGCCTGCTCCGGGACCCGGACCTGCGCAACGATCTGGCTTTTTATGTATTGATATCAGATAGTAAGCGAGGCGCGGGCGGAGACCGCCGCTGGCCGGGTCGAGGTGACATGTGAAGCAGATTCGCTACGCCTGCGGGATCGGGCTCGACGCCCTCTACACGTTTCTGGCCGACGACGGCTGGGCGATCGCAAGCCATATCGCGCTGTCCACGCTGATGGCGCTGTTCCCGTTCCTCATCGTGCTCACCTCGTTGGCCGGCTTCTTCGGATCGAAGGAACTCGCGGACCAAGCGGCCGGACTGATGCTTCAGATCTGGCCGATCCAGGTCGCCAATGCGTTGTCGGGCGAGATCCACGACGTGCTGACGACGACGCGCGGCGACGCGCTAACGGTCGGCGCGGTGTTCGCGGTCTACTTCGCGTCGAACGGCGTGGAAAGCTTAAGGGTCGCGCTCAACCGTGCCTATGCAGTGATCGAACCGCGCCGCTGGTACTGGCTGCGGCTGGAATCGATCGGCTACACGCTGGTCGCGGCGGTGACCGCGCTGGCGATGGCGTTCCTGATCGTGCTTGGACCGCTGATCATCGCGGCCGCCAAGCGCTACATTCCGCTAATCGTTGAATCGAACGAGAACCTGCTCAACGTCGCGCGATACGGCATCACCGGCATTGCCATGTTCATCGCGCTCCTGATCCTGCATGCGTGGCTGCCGGCGGGACGGCGATCGTTCCTGCAGATCATTCCCGGCATCGTCTTCACCATGCTGGCGTCGCTGGTGTCGGGTATCGGCTTCGGCCTCTATCTCGCCCGCTTCGCCAACAACTACGTCACGATGTATGCAGGCCTCGCCTCGGTCGTCATCGCGCTGGTGTTTCTATATTTCATCGCCGCGATCTTCGTGTTCGGCGGCGAACTGAACGCAGCGATCATCAAGTCGCGACTGCCGCGCGGCGTCTCGCTTCAAGCAGCGCAGTCGCTAGCGCCCGCGGAGAAACCGGCTTGACCAGGAACGCACCGGCGCCGGCCGCACGCGATGCCGCTTCGTCGTCGCTTCTGCCGGACACGCCGACGATTGCCACCTGACCGGCTGGCGCGTCGAGCGCGCGAATCCGCCTGATCGCCTCGATTCCGTTGATACCCGGCAACACCATATCCATCAACACCGCGTCAAAAGAGCCTTGCGCGATGCGCTGCGCGGCATCTTCGCCACGCCCAACGAATTCGGCTTGATGGCCGAGCTCACTCAAAATCGCATTGAGTACGACGCGGCCGAATGGATTGTCCTCGACGCTGAGAATACGAAGTCCTTCCGATGACTCCGACGATGGATCGGCGGCATCGGACATGATCGTCACCGCGCCCTTCGCGACGGCCAGCAGCACAGTAAATGTGAAGGTGGTCCCGCCGCCGCGCCGCTGTCCGACCGTTACGTCGCCCCCCATCGCGCGCGCGAGCTGCTTCACCGAGGACAGGCCGAGACCGGCTCCGCCGAAGCGCGATGCGATGGAGACGTTGGCCTGCGAGAACGGCTGGAACAGCCGCCTGATCTCGGCGATCGTCAGGCCGATGCCACTGTCGGACACCGCGAATGTCACCGCGACCTTTCCCTTCGGACCGCGCGCGGTCGTGGCCTTGAGCACGACATCGCCGCGTTCGGTGAACTTGACCGCGTTGTCGATCAGATTCTCCAGCGCCGCGCGCAGACGGACAGGATCGCCGGTCACAAACACCGGCAGTTTGTCCGAAATCTCGACGGCCGAACGCAGGCCCTTCGCCGTGGCGCGGCCCGCGAGCGAGTCCCCGGCGTTGCGCGCCAGCGCGCGCAGATCGAAGAAATCCTGCCGGCCGCCGGGCGTTGCGTGACGGCTGCGCGCCGCATCGACGAACAGCGTCGCAAGACTCGCGAGATGCTCGGCACCGGCCTTGATGGTGTCGACCCAGCGGCGCTCGCGTTCGCCAAGATCGGAGGTCGCGAGCAGATCGCTGACGGCGAGGATTCCGGTCAAGGGCGTGCGCACCTCGTGCGCGAATGCCGCGAGCGCGGCCTCGACGATGTCGGAGGATGATCGCGACGGCGATCGCCTGGGCTTTGCCCGCTTGACCGGCTTCGTCGCCTTCGAACGGCGCACCTTTACCGACCGCTTCGCAGGCCTTCGCGACTTGCGCGATGTCAGCGCCATGGTTTCCTTGCCCCAACCCCGAGACAGCATGCCATGGGGCGGCGGAAGGAGTCACGCCGGACCGCATTTTTGGGTTGAAATTGTCTTGCGGCAAACCCAAGGCAGCGCTTCGGGTCTTGCGGCAAACTCAGGGCAGCCCGACCCGCCTCCGAATCTCCTCGGGCGTCGCCCCAGCGGCCCGCAGTTCCCGCAAGCCCGTCGCCTTGGACGACTTGGAGAGCTTCGCTCCGGCGTCGTCGCGGATCAGATCGTGATGACGGTAGACCGGTTCGGGCAGGCCCAGGATTTTTTGCAGCAGCCGGTGCACGCCGGTCGACCAAAACAGATCGTGACCACGCACCACCTCGGTCACTCCTTGCAAGGCATCGTCGATTACCACCGAGAGATGATAGCTGGTCGGCGTCTCCTTGCGCGCGAGGA
>JBQCIZ010000308.1:0-2193 GCA_051953235.1 Nitrobacter sp.
GACGATTGCAACCAACACCGTAGCCAAAGCAAATCGTGTGCAAGTCTTTACGATTGAAACAACAAGGCCTGTCAGCACATTCTTTCTTTCTTTTGCTACGGGAATACCAAAAATGCATGGAATCTGCGTCGGGTTCCCGCGCCTGATCTAGTGATTTTGTCGCGCCTTGTCTTCAAGGACACGAAAAAATGGCATAAAACGTGCCGTTGCTTGGTGGTTTCAAGTGATTATCTGCGGTTGGTCGCGAGTTGGTATAATCGGGTTTCATCAGCGACAAAGTGACGAACCGGTGAAGCCGAATTTTATACGGCTCTCACGCTGAGCTGTATTATAATACCGGATAATAGGACTCCGGCGTAAACCGTATCGGCCGAAAGGTCTGCGGCATGGAATGTTTTGTTCCAACGCGGAGAGCCGTGTATGTCATAGGGTTGAGGCCCGGGTCTTGCGCCCGGAGCTAGCATATTTGTGACTTTTGCTGATGCCACGCGTGATTTCTACTAGAGAAACGTTTGGACTTACATGGAGTTACATAATGCGTAAGGTGCAAATTGGCTAACGGTCGTCCGATAGAAGTTCTCCTGGCACAGCCGCGCGGATTCTGCGCCGGCGTGGTGCGCGCCATCGAGATCGTCGAGCGCGCGCTGGAGAAGTATGGCCCGCCGGTTTATGTCCGCCACGAGATCGTTCATAACAAATACGTCGTCGAAAGCCTGAAGAACAAGGGCGCGATCTTTGTGGAGGACCTGTCCGAGGTTCCGCCCAAGGCTGTGACCGTCTTTAGTGCCCATGGCGTCGCCCGCAGCGTCGAGGAAGAGGCTGCCGCCCGTGGCCTGCCCGTGCTCAATGCCACCTGCCCGCTCGTGACCAAGGTCCACAATCAAGGCAAGCGCTACATGTCCAAGGGGCGGACCCTGATTCTGATCGGGCATGCCGGCCATCCCGAGGTCGAGGGCACCATGGGACAGGTTCCCGGCCCGGTGCTCCTGGTCCAGAGTGTCGAGGACGTGGCGGCCCTGACGCTGCCCGCGGACGCTCCGGTCGCCTACATCACCCAGACCACCCTCAGCGTCGATGACACCAAGGACATCATTCTGGCGCTCCAGCAGCGGTTTACAGATATTCAAGGCCCCGACACCCGGGATATCTGCTATGCGACACAAAACCGCCAATCTGCGGTAAGAGACCTCAGCAAGCTGGTGGATGTCATTCTGGTGGTCGGGGCAACCAACAGTTCCAACTCGAACCGGCTGCGCGAAATCGGCACCGAAGTTGGTGTCGCGAGTTATCTCATCGCGGACGGCAGCGAACTCGATTCAGAGTGGCTGAAAAACGCAAAAACCGTGGGTATCACGGCCGGTGCGTCGGCGCCGGAAGTGCTTGTCGACGACGTCATAGAGGCCTTGAGGCGCATCGGGCCGGTTAACGTTTCGGTGCTGCCAGGACGGGAAGAAAACATCGAATTCCGGCTTCCGTCTGAACTGACCTCGGCCTGATCCCTTTCAATTCTGACGGCTGGGAACTCCAGAGAGAACACTTGTGATGGCAATACCGTTTTTTAAGGAAATGAAAATCGGCGGATATCTGGTCAAGCAGAAGCTGCTTGGCCGCAAACGCTATCCGCTGGTGCTGATGCTCGAACCGCTCTTCCGCTGCAACCTAGCCTGCGTCGGCTGTGGCAAGATCGACTATCCCGATGCGATCCTCAACCGCCGCATGTCGGCGCAGGAGTGCTGGGACGCCGCCGAGGAATGCGGCGCACCGATGGTTGCTATCCCCGGCGGCGAACCGCTGATCCACAAGGAGATCGGCGAAATCGTGCGCGGCCTCGTCGAGCGCAAGAAGTTTGTCTCGCTGTGCACCAACGCGCTGCTGCTCGAGAAGAAGCTCGATCTGTTCGAACCGTCGCCGTACCTGTTCTTCTCCGTCCATCTCGACGGTCTGCGCGACCATCACGACAAGGCTGTGTCGCAGCAGGGCGTGTTCGATCGTGCCGTGAAGGCGATCAAGGCTGCAAAGGATCGCGGCTTCGCCGTCAACGTCAATGCGACGATCTTCGACAACCATCCGGCCGAAGAAATCGCGAAATTCCTCGACTACACCACCGAGCTCGGTGTCGGCGTCACCATGTCGCCGGGCTACGCCTATGAGCGCGCGCCGGATCAGGAACACTTCCTGAATCGCAAGAAGACC
>JBQCIZ010000309.1:0-2076 GCA_051953235.1 Nitrobacter sp.
CGAAGAACCTGATCAACGTTCTGCAGACCGGCTCGTCGAACCTGACACTCGCCGACACCAACGAGGAAGCGGCCAACAGCCAGGCGCTGTCGACTCGCCAGTCGATCGCGGTGTCCGCGCTGGCGCTCGCCAACCAGTCGCAGCAGAGCGTGCTTCAGCTGCTCCGCTGATACAGACGGCACATCACTAAACGAAAACGGCGGGGGAAACCCCGCCGTTAACGTTTTAAAAACCATGCGGCGCGCATCGGGAGCAGGCCGCGTTATTGTTTCGAATTCGACCGGTCACTTCATTCTTTTTTTAACCTTACCCTTCAGTGTGGCTCCAGTGTCCGGTGAAACGTCGGACGTGTGTGTGCCTGCTTTTTAGGCCTGTGCCAGAAGGGTATAAAATGTCTGATATCGTCCTCTCCGCATCGGTTCGCCAGAACCTGCTCTCGCTGCAGTCGACCGCCGATCTGCTGGCCACCACGCAGAACCGTCTCGCCACAGGCAAGAAGGTCAATACGGCCCTCGACAACCCGACCAACTATTTCACCGCTGCTGCGCTCGACAACCGCGCCAGCGACATCTCGAATCTCCTCGACGGTATCGGCAATGGCGTGCAGGTCCTGCAGGCCGCCAACACCGGCATCACTTCGCTGCAGAGCCTCGTCGACAGCGCCAAGTCGGTCGCCAACCAGGCGCTGCAGGCTGCGGTCGGTTATTCGGCCAAGTCCTCGGTGACCACCACGATTGCCGGCGCGACCGCCGACAATCTGCTCGGCGGCGCCGCGAGCAACGCGACCCTGACCGGCACCAGTGCGCTCGGCACCATTGACCTGACCGGTACGCCGGCGACCAACGCCAAGACCACCAGCACGGTCGACCTCTCGGCCGGCCTGACCGACCCGGGTTCGAACGTCACCTTCACGATCAACAGCCAGACCGTGACCCTGACCACCGGTACCGGTACCGGCACTGCGGGTGCGTTCACGCTCTCCGACATCGAGACCGCGATCAACGGCACGGCCAGCGTCGGCGTCAACGCCACTGACGATGGCGCAGGCCATCTGGTTCTGACCAGCACCGGGACGGCCGGTGCGGCCGACTCCATCGTGACCTCGGGTCTCGCTACCGCGGGTCTCGGCATTGCCGACAATACCTATAACGGCGCCGCCGCTGCTCCGCTTGCGAGCCTGACGTTCAAGGTGAACACCCAGACCGTCACGCTGGCGGGTGGCGCATCGTACTCCGCGACCCAGATCAAGGACGCGATCAACACCCAGGTCGGCACGTCGGCCAAGGTCAACGCCACGATCGATGGCACCGGCCACCTGGTTCTGACCAGCACCAACACGGCTGGCGCATCGGATGCGGTGACGGTCGATACCTTCAGCACCGGCGACGCCTCGCAGCTCGGCTATGCTGCGGCTGCGTCGGCGACAGCGAGCGGTTCGGCCAGCGCGGGCGGTCTGTCCGGTCTGACGCTGAACATCGCGGCGACCGGCAATGGCACTGCCACCGCCATCACCTTCGGCTCCGGCGCCGGTCAGGTGAAGTCGCTGAACGATCTGAACAACGCGCTCGCAGCCAACAACCTGCAGGCTTCGTTGGGCACGGGCGGCAACCTCACGATCTCCACCACCAACGACGCGGCGTCCTCGACGATCGGTGCGCTTACCGGTACGGCGACCGACACCGGCAACGCCTTCAACGGCCTGACCATCTCCGGTCCGGTGCAGGACCAGACGGCGCTCCTGAACCGCGCCAACCTGGTGTCGCAGTACAACAACATCTTGGATCAGATCAACACGACCTCCCAGGATGCGTCGTTCAACGGCATCAACCTGCTCAATGGCGATCAGCTCAAGCTGACTTTCAACGAGACGGGAACGTCCACCCTGAAGATCCAGGGCGTCACGTTCAATGCCGCCGGCCTCCAGCTGTCCAAGCTCACCGCGGGCACGGACTTCCTGGACAACTCCTCGGCCAACACCGCGATCTCGAGCCTGGACAAGGCGTCGAGCACGCTGCGCACCGAAGCCTCGGCTCTCGGTTCGAACCTCTCGATCGTGCAGATCCGTCAGGACTTCTC
>JBQCIZ010000310.1:0-3184 GCA_051953235.1 Nitrobacter sp.
TGGGCTTGCCTTCAAGCACGCCGCGCAGCGCGGCGGCATTGGCCTCGGCGTCGCCGCCTTTCAGTGCGTCGCCATTGGCGCGCGGAAGGCCGGCGTCATCAGGCGTCACCTCGAACGAGCGGATGTTACCGTTCTCCAGCGCGGCCACGAAGGTCGGGCCGGTGAGTGTGATCTCATCGAGGCCGTCGGAGCCGTGCACGACCCAGACCGCCTCGGAGCCGAGGTTCTTCAAGACCTGCGCCAGCGGCTGCACCCATTGCCGGGAGAACACGCCGACCATCTGGCGAGTGACGCCGGCCGGATTGGAAAGCGGTCCGAGCAGATTGAAGATGGTGCGGGTGGCCAGTTCGACCCGGGTCGGGCCGACGTTCTTCATCGCCGGATGATGCGACGGCGCGAACATGAAGCCGATGCCGGCCTCGTTGACGCAGCGGCCGACCTGATCGGGTGAGAGGTCGATCTTGACGCCGAGCGCAGCCAGACAATCGGCGGCGCCCGATTTCGAGGACAGCGCGCGGTTGCCGTGCTTGGCGACGGGGACGCCCGCGCCTGCGACGATGAAGGCGGCGCAGGTCGAGACATTCACCGAGCCCGAACCGTCGCCGCCGGTGCCGACCACATCGACCGCGTCGCGCGGCGCTTTCACGCCCAGCATCTTGGAACGCATCGCGGATACCGCGCCGGTGATCTCGTCGACGGTCTCGCCGCGCACCCGCAGCGCCATCAGGAGGCCGCCCATCTGCGAGGGCGTGGCTTCGCCCGACATCATGCTGTTGAACGCGGACGAGGCCTCGTCGCGCGTCAGCGTTGCGCCGGTGGCGACTTTTCCGATCAGGGCCTTGAGGTCGTCCATCAGATGCTTTCGGAAGTGTGCGGGATCGCCGCTGTCGAACCCGTCAGTTGTTGCTGCTGGCGCCGGTGACCTGCGCCACCGCCGCCTGGTTGATCGAGGTGCCGATCTCGGTTTCGACCTTCGCAATGTACTGGCCGACGTCTTCGTCCGACTGGCTGCGCTGCAGGGTTTCCTTCAACTGCTTCATGTCGTCGGAGGCGAGGTCGACCGCCGGATCCTTGATGTCGGTGACGCGGAAAACCACCCAGGTGTCGTTGCCCGCGCCGGGGGACTGTCCAGCTGCGTCTTTGGCGGTGCGGAAGGCGGCCGCGACGACGGCTGCGGGCAGGCCGGTGACGGTCGCATTGCGCTTGAAGGCGCTGGCGCTCTCCACCTTGAGGCCGAGGCCGGTCGCCTCGTCGGCGAGCTTGCCGCCCTGGCCGAGCTTCGTGACCATGTCGGTCGCCTTGGCCATCAGGCGGCTCGTGATCTGGTCGTCGTGCCAGCGCGCCTCGACCTGACTCTTGACCTCGTCGAGGGTACGGTCGCGCGACGGCGTGATGCCGAGCACGTCGAACCAGACGAATCCGTTGTTGCCGAACTGCAGCGCCTCGTTGTCGACGCCGACGTCGCTGGCGAAGGCTTGGGCGATCAGATCGACGCCGGGGGGGATTCCGCCCACCTGTTTGCCGTCAGGCGTGCGGCCCGAACGGTCGACAGCGTCGATGGTGACGGCGGTCAGGCCGACCTTCTTGGCGGCTTCCACCACGCTCGCACCGCCGCCGCGCTCGTCCTCCATCTTGTTATGGAGATCGTTGACCTGCGCACGCGCGCGGTCGACCGCGATGTCGTGCTTGAGCTGGGCGGCGACGCTCTCGTAGGTCGGCTGATTGCCCGGATCGATATTGCCGACCCTGATCAGCGCGACGCCGAACTTGCCCTGAATCGGCTGGCTGATCTCGTTGGTCTTTAGCGCAAAGGCAGCGTTGGCAATGGCGGGATCGATGATTTCGGCTTTGGAGATCAGGCCGAGATCGACGTCGGAAGCCGCGAGCCCGCGCTCCTTGGCGATGTCATCGAAGGAAGCGCCGCTGTCGATCTTGGTCCGCGCGGCCTGAGCGTCGGCGACATTCGGGAAGATGATCTGCCAGATCTGCCGCTTCTCGGGCGTGGACAGTTTGTCCTTCTGCTGCTCATACGCCTTCTTGGCATCCTCGTCCGACACCGTGGTCCATTTCGCGATCTCCTCCGGCGACATCACGACGTAGGAGATTTTCCGGTATTCGGGCGCGCGGAACTGGACCTTGTGCTGGTCGAAATAGCTCGCAAGCACTTCAGGCGAGGGCGGGTCGATGGTTCCGGCCTGGGCGGCGCCGAGCTTGACGTACTCGATCGAGCGTTGCTCGTTCTGGAAGCGGTTCAGCGCCTCGATCAGCGTTTTCGAGGGCGTGGCACCTGCCGTCACCGTCCCCGCGATCTGGCGGCGCAGCGCCTGCTGCCGCTGCTCCGCGACATAGCGCTGCTCGGTGAAGCCGGCCTGGCGGATCAGACCGGCGAAGCGCGCCGGATCGAACTGGCCATTGGTGCCCTTGAAATTCGGGTCGCTCATGATCTGGCGCTTAACCTCGTCATCGGACTCATTGAGGCCCTTGCGCCTGGCGTCCTCGTCGAGCGCCGCTTCCGCGACAACCTGCTGCAGCACCTGACGGTCGAGGCCAAAGGCCCGGACCTGATCCGGCGTCAGCGAGCGTCCGAACTGGCGGCTCATCTGTTGCAGCCGGTCATTGTAGATCTGGCGGAATTGCTCGATGGAAATCTCGGTGCTGCCGACGGTGGCGAGCGTCGACTGGCCGAAGCCCCGGAAGATGTCCGCGATGCCCCAGATGCCGAAGGCCACGATCAGCAGGCCCATGACGATGGTCATGATGGTCTTGCCGAGCCAGTTGGATGAGGCTTTGCGTATTCCTCGAAGCATGAGTCCGTCTTTTTTCAGGAGGGAACCGGGTCGCACCTGAGCGGGTACCGCGAAAGGGCGTCACCGAATTGATAATCCATCATAAAGTGGCCGAAGCGCCGTCGCAACCTCGGCAAGCCGCCCGGTTCTGCCGGTTAACCGTGCGATCCGGGCCGACCGGGGTGGTCCGGGCAGGCAACGTCTGCTAGCGCTGAACGATAAATTTCCACCGCGTGCCTTCAAGAGAGAGTCATGACCAAGCTGCGCCCCCTGATTGCCGGAAACTGGAAGATGAACGGTCTCAAGCCGTCGCTTGGCGAACTGGCGGCGATCGGTCAGGGCGCGGGCGAAATCTGGCGCAAGATGGATCTCCTGATCTGTCCGCCGGCGACTCTGAT
>JBQCIZ010000311.1:0-6300 GCA_051953235.1 Nitrobacter sp.
CGAAGGTGCTCAATCGTCAGGTGCTGCCGGATGGCACGCTGAAATTCTTCGTCTCCTGCGTCGAGCGCAAAAACGTGGTCCGCGCCGTGGCCGGCGACTTTCTCGCCGCCGAAGTCACGCCCTTCGAGGAAACCGGCGGCGGAACGGACGAAGCAGCCGCGCTGTCGCGCGTGGTGCTCGATGCCTATCAGATCTATGCCAAGGTGGATTTCGCGGCGACGCCGCGTCCGACGTCAACGCTCTTTCGGCTGCCGACCATCGGCGCGCCGGGTGTGCTGGCGGATTCGCTTGCGCCAATGCTGGCGGCCGACATCGCGACCAGGCAGCGCATGCTTGAAACCGCCGATGTCGCGGCGCGGCTCAGGCTGTTGCTCGCGGTGATGGAAGCCGGTCCGCAGGCGGCTTGAAGCGAACGTCAGGTTCGGGACACTAGAACCGCATGGCGCCCGGATCGAGCCCGAGCGCCAATCGTCCGGCGATGACATAGCTTTGAGGATTCATCGCGATGTGTTTCACCGCGGCATTGATGTCTCGGCCCGCGCGCTCCAGGTGGTTGCTTTCGAAGATCGTGCTCGCGCCCGCTTCCGTCGTCAGCATCTGCACGACGCCAGCAGAGCTTTCCGCGGCATAGGCGCAGGCGATGCGCAGCCGGGCACGCGCCCGCATCTGGCGGTCTGCGTCGTCGTCGAGCGCCGCCAGAAGGTCCGTCATGCCCCGCGCCAGAAATGCCCGCGCGGCGCCGATCATGGCTTCGGCCCGGCCGACCGCCGCGGCCACCAGCTCGCGGTCCTGCAGGCGGACGCCAAAACGGGCCTTGCCTTGCTTGGCCTGTTCCGCAAATGCCGTCATCGCGCCGTGGGCAATGCCGAGCGACGTGCCGGTGATCGACCACGGAAATATCGACAGCCCCGGTAGTCTGTAGACGATGCCGGGCTGCGCAGGTCTCGGTGCGATGAAGTCGTGCGTGTGGTCTGCGGGCAAGAAGACATCGTGAGCTTCGAAATCGTTGCTCGCGGTACCGCGAAGCCCCGAGACATGCCAGGTGTCATGGATGGTCACCTGCTCGCGTGAAAAATAGCAGCAGATCGGCGCGGAAACGGCGCCGTTGCCATCCGTCACGGCGGCCAATCCCATGAACCGCGTGGCGTGGCTGCTGCCGCTACCGAACGGCCAGCGTCCGCTGACGCGATAGCCGCCGGGGACGGGTTGGGCCGAGCCGATCGCGCCTGTCGCGGAGACGATGAAAACCTCGGGGTCGGCAAACCACGCGCGTGCCACCGGTTCGGGAAGATACCCCGCGACGCGGCTCATGCCGCCGCCGTTTGCCACGATCCAGCCGATCGAGCCGTCGAGCGCCGAGGCCGCTTCGACTACGCTCATGAACTCGACCGGCGACAATTCCGGACCGCCTAATGCTGCCGGTAGCCACAGCCGAAACAGTCCGGCATCGGCCAGCGCCCGGAACACTACGTCCGGAAGCCGGCGGTCCTGGTCGAAAGCGGCGCGATGTTCAGCAACGAGTGGCGCAAGCCGTTCGATTGCGTCGAGATATCCGGCGGTGCGCGAGATGGTGACGGCCAACATGCAACGCTGTCCTATGCTGCCGGCTGGATGTTTTGGTTCGAGCGGAAGAAGTTGGTCGGGTCGTACGTAGTCTTGGCCCTCACGAGCCGCTGATAGTTGTCGCCGTAGGCGGCACGAATGCGGTCGGCGCCTTCCTCGCCGAGATTGTTGGCGTAGACGCCGCCTGTCGAGAACGGCCGCATTGTTTCCCACACGTCGCGCGCCCACTGCATTCGCGCGGCGTCCTCGGCCGGGTCGTCCCAAATCGAGATCGGAAAACAGTCGTAGAGGGCGTCGCGGTTGACGTAAGGCGTGTCGCCGGTCGGCACGCGTGCAATCGCACCGCCGACCTGCTGAAAGACCACGAACGAATCGGGCCGAGCAGTTGCATAGCTCGCAAGCAGGCGATCGATCGCCGCGTCGGAGATCTCGCGCATGAATTGCGCTTTCCAGTAGTAGCGGCGGCCTCGCGGAAAAATCGCGTCGCCTGCCGACTGGATCTGCACATATGCCGTCGGCGCGATGCTGTCCTGGACCGGCGTGCCGTAGGCTCGCAGCGGTTTGACGATCCGCTCCCCTTGGTCGACCGGGCCAGCATAGCACGCCGAGATGCTGAAGACCTTGTCGCCGGCGGGTGTCGTCACTAGCGCGGCGTCGACGCTGAGTTCATCCGGCGCCTCGCGCGAGAACCTGGCATAGAAGCGCATCGCCTCGCGCGCATCGCTGAAGGCGTGCATGACCGAGCCGGACAGAAGAACCGGTCCGACCGGGAAGAGCCGGTACTCGAAGGTCGTCACGATGCCGAAGTTGCCGCCGCCGCCGCGGATCGCCCAGAACAAGTCCGGGTGCTCGGTCGCGCTGACGCGCAACAGGCGGCCGTCCGCGGTCACGATCTCGGCTGCCAGCAGGTTGTCGCAGCTCAGGCCATGTTTCCGGCCGAGTTTGCCAAAACCGCCGCCGAGGGTGAGGCCGGCGATGCCGGTGTCGGCATTGACGCCCATGGTCGTCGCGAGGCCGTGAGCCTGCGTCGCCGTATCGAACTCGCCGAGATTGAGGCCGGCCTGCGCGCGCGCAACGCGGCGCACAGGATCGACCTCGATCTGCTTCATGCGCGAGACATCGATGACGATGCCTCCATCGCAGACTGAGGCGCCGGCAATGTTGTGGCCGCCGGCGCGGACGGCAACGGCGAGATTTTGCGTTCGGGCGAAATTGACCGCCGCGACGACATCGTCGGTGCTTGCGCAATAGACGATCGCCGCCGGTGTTCGGTCGATCATGCCATTCCAGACCTTGCGGGCTCCGGCGTAGCCGGGATCGTCCGGAAGAACCAGTTCGCCCCGGATCGTCCGCCTGAGCGCAGCGATGTCCGGCGGGTTGATGAGCGGCCTGGTCGTGGAGTCAGCGCGCCTGATAGCGTCCATCGCGTTCTCCCTGAGCATGGGACGCCTCGAAGCGCATACCGTTTTCCTCAGGCGTCGCTGCAATGCTTTCACAGCCGCGCCATGGCTGCAAAATCGAATATCTCAGTCGCCAGATGAACTGAATTCATCTAGATTGACCGGATGCGAAAGCTTCCGCCTCTCGGATCCCTGCGTGCCTTCGAGTCCGCTGCGAGGCACATGAGCTTCAAGAAGGCTGCGGCCGAACTCGGCGTGACGCCGACGGCCATCAGCCACCAGATACGGCTGCTCGAGGATATCTGCGGACAACCGCTGTTTCGGCGGCGGCCGCGGCCTCTCGCGCTGTCGGTGGCCGGCGCGCAACTCTTCCCTGTCATCCGCAACGGCTTCGACATCTTTGCAACCGCTGTTGACGCAGCTTCCGCGAGACGGACGAGGCGCGCCCTGCGTGTCACGAGCCCGAATGCGTTTGCCAGCCGCTGGCTGGTGCCGCGCCTGCCGAAGTGGCGCGAGGTGAATCCAAAAATCCCGCTGGAGATCATCGGCACCGACGCCGTGCTGGATCTGAAAGCCGGGGTCGCGGATGTTGCGATCCGCTATGCGCGCCGGATGCCGCCGGAAGCCGTCGCGCAGGAGATATTCCGCGATACCTTCTGTCCGGTCTGCAGTCCCGAACTGCTCGCGAGGGATGGCCGGCGCATCGAGCGCGCGGCCGATCTGCTGCGTTTTCCGCTGATCCATTTCGACTGGATGAACCGCGATCCCGATGCGCCGACGTGGTCGCAATGGCTGGCAACCGCGCGCTCGATCGATCCCGGCATCCCGAAATCCGACAACGCATGGGATCTGAGTTTTCGCGAGGAGCTGCACGCGATCGATGCGGTGGTGGCGGGGCAGGGCATCGCGATTTGCAGCGATATCGTGGTCGGCAGCGAACTGGCAAAGGGAATACTGGTCAAGGCGCATCCGCTGTGCCTTCCCGGGTATGGCTTCTATCTCGTGCCCGCGCCCGATCACTTACGGCAGCCAGACATCGAGGCGTTTTCGGCGTGGATGAAGTCCGTGGCCGAGCCGCCGCGGCGCGCAGTCGGACCCGAGCCACCGCTGGTTCTTGCCGGCGCCAGGCGTCATCGCATTCGGGCGTCGCAATCCTCTCCGAAATAATTTTCGTTTCCGATGTCGGCCCGGCCGCACCTGCTTCGTCTTTCAGGCACAGCAGCGGGCCTTCCGGCCGGATCGATATGGAGACAACGATGCGTTTCATGGTGATCGTCAAGGCGAACAAGGACACCGAGGCCGGCGTGATGCCGACCACGGAGCAACTGGCTGCGATGGGGCAATTCAACGAGGAGATGGTGAGGGCCGGCGTGATGCTGGCGGGCGAGGGGTTGCATCCGAGCGCAAAAGGCGCGCGCATCGCCTATGGCAAGGGCGAAGCCACCGTGACTGAAGGGCCGTTTGCCGCGACCGGCGACCTTGTCTGCGGGTTCTGGATGATCGAGACCGGCTCGCGCGACGAGGCGATCCAGTGGATGAAGCGCGCTCCGTTCGATCCCGGCTCCGAGATCGAGATCAGGCAGATTTTTTCAGCGGAGGATTTCGGCGAGGCGCTGACGCCGGAATTGCGCGAGCAGGAAGAGCGTCTGCGCAAGCAGGCTGCGAAGTAAGAATTCTGTCATTCCGGGACACGCGTCTTCGCGTGGACCTCAGATGTGAAATTGCACATCGGGGAATCCCGAGGTGATACAGATTCCGGGTTCGTGCTTCGCACGCCCCGGAATGACGGTGTTAGAAATCGAAGGACAAACAAACATGCGTTTCATGATGCTGATGATTCCGAAGAGCTACGAGAGCGCAGCGCCGGGCACGATGCCCGATGCCAAGGCGGTCGCCGCGATGATGAAGTACAATCAGGATTTGCAGGAGGCCGGCGTGCTGATCACGCTCGACGGCTTGCATCCGCCGTCGATGGGCGCGCGGGTGTCGTTCGAAGGCGGCAAGCCGCTGGTGACCGACGGTCCCTTCATCGAAGCCAAGGAAGTGCTCGGCGGCTACTGGATGATCGATGTGGCCTCGCGCGAAGAAGCGATCGCCTGGGCCACGCGATGCCCGGCGGGTGCAAACGAAGTCATCGAGATCCGCCAGGTGCAGGAGATGGCGGATTTCCCCGCCGACGTGCAGGAGGCCGCCGCCGGATTCGAGGTCCTGCAGGGCAAATCCGGCAGGGATTGAGCTGCGAAGGGCTTGCCTTCAGTTCGCCGCAAGTCTTTTCGGCTGCCTTCGGTTTGCCGCAAGACATTTGCGGGCGGTCAAAGCCGGCCTCTGGGCGGGTTGAAACCGGGACGAAACAAGTGACCTTTTGCGGCGGCTCATGTAAAAGCCCTTCACATGAGCTGGCGCAAGGAACAGCGCCGCGCCGAGCGCGGCTATCATCACGGCAACCTCAAGGAGGCGCTGCTGCAGGCGGCGCTCGACCTGATCGCCCAGAAAGGTCCTGCCGGATTTACCTTCGCCGATGCCGCGCGGTCGGCCGGCGTCAGCCCGGCGGCGCCGTATCGCCACTTCCGGGATCGCGAGGAGTTGCTGTCCAGCATCGCGCAGCGCGGCTTCGAGCAGTTCGAGGCGGTGCTGACGAAAGCCTGGGACGACGGCCGTCCCGATACGGTGAGCGCGTTCGAACGTGTCGGCCGCGCCTATCTCGCCTTCGCCCGTAACGAGCCGGCGTTCTATTCGGCGATGTTCGAATCCGGCGTGCCCATCGACGTCAATCCGATGCTGTCGGCCGCGAGCGAGCGCGCCTTCGGCATTATCAGGGCTGCAGCAGAGCGGCTTGCGGCGCTGACGCCGCCGGGCGTCGCGCGTCCGCCGGCGCTGATGATGGCGCTGCACATCTGGTCGATGTCGCACGGCGTTGCCTCGCTGTTCGGGCGCGGCGATGCGGCGCGGCGCAAGCTGCCGATGTCGGCGGAGGATCTGCTTGAGGCCGGGGTGTTGATTTATCTGCGCGGCCTCGGCTTCCCGACCGAGCGCAAGGGCACGGATCAGACCGGCGCGGCGACGCAGCCGCCACCGCCGCCGGGGACATCATCCGCGGCATCGCCACCGTCGCCGCCGCCGGGACCGTGGGGTCACAAACCCGCGAGGTGATCGCGGCGCATGGTGCGCAAGCGTCCCACCGATCGGGCCTGCACGCACGCGCAGGAATAGTCCAAGCGCTTCTCCCTGATGGTCTTTTTGCTTTTCCGGCAACCGGCGCGCGGGGGCTCAAATGTTATGAGTCGTAACAATCGGGAACTTCCGCGCCACAGAATCTGCGATTTCCGGGACAAACTGT
>JBQCIZ010000312.1:0-2671 GCA_051953235.1 Nitrobacter sp.
CGATCCCGTCGCCCGGCGCTTCTTCAAGGTGATGGCGCGCTCGGACATCGCGACCGAGAGTCACAACACCAACGGGCTCAACGCGCTGAAGAACTTCGTGATGGATGTCGACGGCTATATCGGCCTGTACTCCATCCAGAACGGCAACGAGCAACTGATCGACTGCCTGAAGGCGGAGGTCGATGCCGACATTCAGCTCAACCATCGCGTTCTCAAGGTCGGCAAGACCGAGGCTGGCCGCTATCAGCTCAACATGATGAACGGGAAGGGGCCGGAGACGCGCGACTTCGATCTCGTCATCATGTGCCTGCCCCATAGCTGGCTCGCCACAGTGGGGTGGGATGGCGAGCAGTTGCGCAAGTCGATGGTCAAGCACGTCGCCTATTTCGACCGGCCGGCGCACTATCTGCGGGTCTCGATCCTGTTCGACGAACCGTTCTGGGGCGACAAGATCCCCGGCGCCTGGTTCATGTCGGAAGCCTTTGGCGGCTGCTGCGTCTACAACGAGGGCGCGCGGCACGACGTCGGCCGCCATGGCGTTCTGAACTGGCTGATCGCCGGCTCCGATGCGCTGGCGTTTGCGAATCTCAGCGACAAGGAATTGATCGATACCGCGCTGAAGTCGTTGCCGCCCTCGCTCGGCGATGCGCGCGCTCACTTCCTCGAGGGCAAGACCCATCGCTGGATTTCATCGGTCAATGCAATCCCCGGCGGCCTTCCGGTGCGCGACGTTATGACCAATCACCGGCCGGAGCCGAAGGAGCATCCGGGTCTCGTCGTGGTCGGCGACTATCTGTTCGACTCGACGCTCAACGGTCTTCTTGATTCGTCGGACGCCGCGACCGATATCATCGTCACCGAGATGATGAAGCTGCGCCACGCGCGCGGAGAGAATCGCGCGGCGACCTCCGACAAGATCGACCGCGACTATTTCGAGAACTATCGCGGTCTCGGTCCCTACCGCGAGGTGTGGCAGCAGTTCAGCGATCCGGACTATCTGACCAACCTGATCAAGATCACCTGGAACAGGGCGAAGAACTACAAGCTGCTGGTGGCGGGCTCCGCGAGCGGCGAACTGGTCGGCGCCTTGCGCGCGCGGGGCATCGATGCCTGGGGTATCGAGAACAACCGTGCCATTCATGCGAAGACGCCGGCCGCGCTGAAGAAATACAATCTGTTTGGCTCGATCGTCGACATGCCATTCAAGGACGAGCAATTCGACTTCGTCTACGAGACCAGTCTTTGCCATGTCTCAGACAAACAGACGTTGCGGGCGGTTCGCGAGCTGAATCGCGTGGTCAAGACCGGCCTGATCTTCGGCTCCGTCACGAGTGACATGGAGCCGAACCTGATCGATCGTTACGATTTGCTGCGTGGCGTCCGGAAACTTGGCACCTGGTGGGAGTGGTCGGAGATCTTCTTCAACAACGGCTTCGACCTCGCCATGAATCGCAACGACTGCACCGACGAATTGTGGGCCGCCGCCATTGCCGCCAACAAGGGGCCGGATCAGTGGTACGCGGATTCCGACAGCCTGCGGTATTCGCTGTTCGACAAGGTCGACGAGGACGACGACGAGGATTGACGCGCCGTTTCCGTGCCCGGATCAGCCGCCGGGACGGACCGGCTTGTTGCGTCGAGCCGTTCCGGCTGCCATGTAGGTTGCCGTCTTCAATCCGATTCATCCGACGGCCGGGTTGGCCGTTCTGCAACGGTTAACTGACGTGCCCAAGGCACCGCCGACCAACGACGAGTCCGCTACTCCGGAAGACGCGGCAAAGACGCCGCCGGACAACTCTCCCGGCAAGGGAGGACCTGCGGCTGCATCTCGTCCAGTCCCGCATAAAGCTGTTCCGGAAGCGCGTCCGCCCGCACGCGTCGAGTATGACGAAGACGACGACGATGAGGACGAGGACGACGAACTCGACCTCGATGACGACGACGATGAGGAACTCGCCGTCTATTCGGCGCGGGAAGCCGCCGGCGCGATCGCGACGATCTATCGGTTCATCCGTCCGCTGCTCGGCAATTACCGGAAGGCGCTGGCTTTCGTTGGACTGGGTCTGCTGGTGGAGACGTTATTCAACGTCATCATGCCGCTCAGCCTGAAATTCCTGATCGACGATGCGCTTGGTGAAGAGGATTTCGGCGCCCTGGTCTGGATTCTGTCGGCGCTCGCCGTTGCCGGCATCGTCACCTCGTTGATCTCGATCTGGTACGAGCGTTGGGATGCCTGGCTGTCGTCGTCGATCATTTCCGACGTGCGGCTGAGACTTTTCGACCACGTGCAGGAGCTGCCATCGGCATTCTTCGCGCGCGTCAAGCGCGGCGAAATCCTGTCGCGCTTTTCCGTCGATCTCTCGGCATTCGAAAGCGCGATGGAGACGATGGCGAACACCGGGCTGCTGCCGGCGATGGAGCTTGTCGCAGGCATCATCCTGATGCTGTTCCTGAACTGGCAACTCGCCGTGGTTGCGCTGCTGATCTTTCCGATCACGCTGATCGGGCCGCGCATCCTGACGCCGAAGGCGGTGCAGGCGAATTACGAGCAGAAGGTCAACGAGTCCGCGCTCCTCGGCGTGGTTCAGGAGAACATCGCGGCGCAGGCCCTGGTCAAGGCTTTCAGCCTGCAGCGCCGCGCCCGCGGCTGGTTCACCGTTCGCAACGAAGA
>JBQCIZ010000313.1:0-2421 GCA_051953235.1 Nitrobacter sp.
GGCACCGTCATCAATTCGCGCGCATCGGAGCCGCCCGTCAGCACCGTGCCATATAACGTCTTGATTCGCTCGGCATCCGCAATGCACGCACCGAGACCGCGTGCGAGATCCATCGTGACGTGCTGACCGCCGACGGCGAAGCCGCTCGCATGCACAAAGCGGCCGGCCGAATAGATCGCGATCGTCGTCGTGCCCGCGCCCATCTCGACGACGGCAGCGCCGAGATCGGCTTCGTCGTCGGTCAAAACCGACAGACCTGCCACGTAAGGGCTCGCGGCCATGGCTTCGACGGTGAGATGACAGCGCTCGACCGCCAGCATGAGGTTTTTCGCAACGGTAGCTTCCGCGGTCACGACATTCATGTCGACGCCGAACTGGCGCGCGACCATGCCGCGGGGATCGCGAATGCCCTTCACGCCATCGAGCGAATAGCCGACCGGCAGCGCGTGAAGCACGGTCCGTCCGGCAGCGGTGGCGTGACGCATGCCGGCCGAGGTGATGCGGCTGACATCGGACGGCGTTACCGAACCGCCCTGGATATCGGATGCTGCTTCAACGAGGTTGCCCTGAAGCCGGCCGGCCGACACCGGCAGCAGCACGGATTCGACCCGCACCTTGGCCATCCGCTCGGCCAGCGACACCGCTTGGCGCACCGCCTGCTCGCACTGGACGAGATCGGCGACCGCGCCCGCCTTCATGCCGCGCGACTGGATTTGGCTGTAGCCGATCAGCTCGACCGCGTGGGTTCGCCCGCGCAACGCCTCGTTAGGCGCGCTCGGCCGGAGCCTCGCGATCATGCAGGCGATCTTGCTGGTGCCGATGTCGAGCGACGCCACCAGCGCGCTGCGGTTCTGCTGCATCGGCCGCGTCTTCGGGGTCTGGTTGCGATCAAAGCCGGTCATGCGTTGCCGGCCTTCTTGCTGGACTTCTTGAACTGCTCTTCGCGCGCCTTGGCCGCCTCATCCGAGAGCCGCACGGTCAGGCGATCAGGGAGCCGCATGTCAATCGCGGTGATGTCGCGCGAGAACAGCTTGTCTTCCCGATCGTATTTCACGAGCGCCGCCAGCGCATTGCCGACGTCCGTTTCCGGCAGGCGGATGTCGAGGCCATCCTTGAACCGCAAATTCCAGCGCCGCTCGCCGACGAAGATCACAGCCTTGAGCTGGCTGTTCACCGCCGGATACTTCGCGACCAGCGCAAGGAAATCCCTGGCGCGGGTTTCGGCTCCCTTGCCGACCACGAGCGGCAACGAGGCAAAACGGCGGGTGACGTACGGCTCGAGCACGGCGCCGTCGTCCGCAATCACGGACAGCTTGCCGTTCTCCTGCCACAACGCGAACGGCTGACGCTCGGTGATGTTGATCTGCAATGCGCCCGGGTAGAGCTTCAGCACGGTCGCATCCGCGATCCATGGATTGGCTTTCAGGCTGTCGCGCACGCTGGCGGCATCGAGGAACAGCAGCGAGGAACGGCCGTTGACGCCGCCAATGGCGAGCACTTCATCCTGCGTCAACTGCTTGCGGCCGTTGATGGTGACGGAGGTGATGCGAAAACCGGCCGCGTTGCCGAGCGCGTTGCGGGTGTCGCTCAAGGCGGCAATCGCCTCGTCGACGTGTCCGCCCCTGGTGACGCCGAGCGCAGCGCTGCCGCCGAGAATGATGAGGGTCAGTGCAGTGCCGAGCCGGCGCGGCACGTAGCGCTCGAGCAACGCAATCACACGGTTGGGATTCTTGGCGCGTTCATCGAGCCGCTCGGCGCGCGCGCGCTTCAGCTTCGCGATCTGTTCGCGCAGCAAAATGCCCGCACCGATGGCGGCCATCCCGATCAGGTCAGGCGCCTTCAGGTCGGACTTGATCTCAGACTTGGACCCCGGCGATCTCAACGACCGATCGAGGCGTCCTCCACCACCCATTGCACGAGCTCGTCACAAGGTTGCCCCGCATGACTTTGCGGGCTCTGGCCCATCCGGTTCCTGGTCATGCCGGCGGGTGCGACCTCGGGTCAGATGAGGTCGGCTGTTCCCTCGATGGGGTCGGTCGAAGCGGAAATCCGCAACAGCTCACGCCCCGGCAGCCAGGCGCCACATGCGCCGCCAGCGTTAACCTTCGGGCTTCCTGGTAAACAAAAGGTAAATCAGGTGCAGGCAGAGGGCATTTTGATGCGATAAAAGAACGCTTTGCGGCATTCCGGACTCATCGCCCCCACGGAACCGGACGGTTCCCGCCTGTTCCCGCTCGGGCGGTTCCTCAGGCCGGGCGGGCGGCCTTTTCGGCCAGCACGATCTGGTCGCGCAGGAAATCCGCGAACCCGATGCCCTGCGCCTTCAGCGCCTTGGGATAGAGCGAGGCCGCGGTCAGCCCCGGCAGGGTGTTGGTCTCGAGATAGACCGGTCCCCTGTCCGCAACGATGAAATCGGTGCGG
>JBQCIZ010000314.1:0-8674 GCA_051953235.1 Nitrobacter sp.
AATCGCTCCCACATCGGCGGCCGCGGCATCAACATGCTGACGGGCGCGGAGGCTGTCGCGCCGGTGGGCGGTGCGGCGTTCCATGATAACAAGGTGTGGATCCGGAAAGCCGCCGCGGAGTTTCAAAAGCAACAATAGTCCAGCCATCGCGAGGCACATCGCTCCTGCATCGCCGACCTGCCCACGCTCGCCCGCCGTCTCCATCTGTTCAAAACCAGTGAGGTTGTCATGTCCGCCAACGACACATTCCATATTGCTGTGCTCGCAGGCGACGGCATCGGGCCGGAGGTGATGGCGCCGGCGCTGGAAGTTCTGAAAAAAGTCGAGGCTACCTCGAAGGTGAAATTCCGTTTCACCGAGGCTCCCGCCGGGGCGAACAATTATCGCGAGACCGGCAAGTCGATGCCGGAAAGCACCGTCAGGCTGTGCGACGAGGCCGATGCGATTCTCCTCGGCGCCTGCGGATTGCCGAGTGTGCGCTATCCCGACAACACGGAGATCATGCCGCAGGTCGAGCTTCGCTTTTTATTCGACCTCTATGCCGGGGTGCGGCCTGCGCGTCTGATTCCGGGGGTGCCGAGTCCGATCGTTGGTGCAGCCGAGCACGGCATCGACCTGGTACTGATCCGGGAGTCCACCGAAGGTCTGTTCGCCTCGATGGGGAAGGGCGTGGTGACCCATGACGACGCGCGTGAGACGATGGTGATTACGCGCAAGACGTCCGAGCGGTTGTTCGACTTCTCGTTCCGTCTCGCGCAGCGGCGCAAGGCACAGGGCAAGCGCGGCATGGTCACCTGCGTCGACAAGGCCAACGTGTTCAAGGCGTTTGCGTTCTTCCGCGGCATCTTTGACGAAACCGCCGCGCGCTACCCCGATGTGCCGACCGAGCGCATCTATGTCGATGCCTGCGCTGCCATGCTGGTGAAACGGCCTTGGGATTTCGACGTGATGCCGACCGAGAACATGTTCGGCGACATCTTGTCGGATCTCACGGCTGGGCTTGTGGGCGGTATGGGAATGGCGCCGTCGGCCGACGTCGGCGATCGCCATGCGGTGTTTCAGCCCTGCCACGGCACCGCGCCCGACATCATGGGGCAGGGCAAGGCCAACCCCACCGCGATGATTCTGACTGCGGCGTTGTTGCTGGTTTGGCTTGCCGACAAGCCCGGCCATGACGGCGCGGCCGCGGCCGCGCAACGCATCGAGCGTGCCGTGGACAAGGCGTTCGCTGCTGGCATCAGACCGCTCGACCTCGGCGGACGCAGCGGAACGGCGGACACCGCGAAGGCGGTTCTGGCCGCGCTTTGATCGAGCATCATCGCGTGCGAAATGCCTGGCGTCAGTGTACCGCGGCGTACATGATCTTCTCCTCGGTCGCTTCCAGCGCCGAGAACTCCTCGACCACCTTGCCCTGTCGCGACACCAGGATGCGGTCGGACAGCGCCATGATCTCGGGCAAATAGGACGAGATCACCACCACAGCTTTCCCCTCGTCGGCGAGGCGATTGATCAGGTCGTGGATTTCCACGATGGCGCCGACGTCGACGCCGCGTGTCGGCTCGTCGAAGATGATCAAGTCCGGCTCTTGCACCAGTGATTTGGCGATCACGACCTTCTGCTGATTGCCGCCCGAAAGTTCGACCACCTTTACGTCGTTGCCGATGGCGCGGACATTGAGCTTCTTGATCCAGTCGCCGCCGACGGCACTGGCCTCGCGTTTCGACATGAAGAAGTGGCCGCCGGGCAGTTTCGCAACCAGCCCGAGATAGATGTTGCGGGCGATCGACATGGTTTCGAAAAACCCTTCGACTTTCCGATCTTCGGTGATGTAGGCGATCCCGGCCTTGATGGCCGGCGCCGGAACACGATAACGCACCGGCTTGCCCCGCAGCAGAACTTCGCCGCCGTGGAAGAAGTCGCGCTTCATGACGCCAGCGACGATCTTGAAGGTCTCGGTGCGGCCGGCGCCGACAAGACCGAACACGCCAGTGACCTGTCCCGCGAATACCGACAGCGAATTGTTCTTCACCATCGGCGCCATCTTCAGATTTTGCACGGTCAGGACGCGCTCCCCGGCGGGACGGATCGTCGTTTTGCGCGAGCCGTAGAGCGTGTTGGATAGATCGCGGCCGACCATGGCTTGAACGATGCGCGCGCGGTCGAAATTGCCGGCGTCGTCGGTGATGACATGCTTGCCATCGCGCAGGATCGTGATCCGGTCGGCGAGCAGAAGTGCTTCTTCGAGCGCATGAGAAATGAAAACGATCGAAACGCCGCGCCGCTTCAGGTCGCGCACGAGGTCGAAAAAGTATTTTTTCTCTTCGGGCGTCAGCGAGGCGGTTGGCTCGTCGAAGATGATGACCTTGGCGTTGTGCAGCACCGCCCGCGCGATCTCGACCATTTGTTTTTTTGCGGCGCCGAGCAGGCCGACCGTGGCAGTCGGCGTGACGTCGAAATTCAGCGACTGCAGGAATTGCTGGGCGGCAATGTAGATGCCTCGCAGTCGGTTATAGAAATGTTCCTGCCCCAGAAACAGGTTCTGGGCGACGGTCATCGTCGGCACCAGGCTGTTCTCCTGAAACACCATGGCGACGCCGAGGTGGCGCGCCTCCAGCGGCGTTCTCGGCATGGCTTCGACACCATCGACCGTCATGCTGCCCGACGTCAGCGTGACCACCCCCGCCATGACTTTCGTCAGCGTCGACTTTCCTGCGCCGTTCTCACCGACGATGGCGTGGATTTCACCGCGCTGCAGATCGAAGTCGACATCCTCGATCGCAGGAACGCCGGCATAGAGTTTCGTCGCCTTGCGAAGCGTGAGAATGGCGTCGCTCATGCCGTCAATTCCTGTTCGATGCCGTCCAGCGGTATGCGGAGCAGGCGGCCCGGTCCCTTGGCCAGGACAAAGAGGGCCCCGTTCGCTTCGACGGCCGTGACGACGCCATGATTGACGCCATCGACCCGGCTATGAAGCCCATAACTTGGCGCGCCGTTGGCATCGAGCCTGATGACAAGTCCGTAAGAGCGTGGCGCGGCCCATGGCTTGATGACGCCCATCGTCTTGATGTGGGCGCCCTGCATCGGTTCGAGAAAGGACTGGCCGGATTTCAGTTTCGGGACGATCCAGTATTCCGGGTCGATTTCCTTCATCATGCGGCGTCGATAGGCGTTCTCGCGCAGAACGAATTCAACAAGCTGGGTGCGGGCGATGAAGGCGGTCAGCCAGAAGCCGCCGGAGGATGCCGGCGTGATACGTGACGGATAGGCCGGCAAGTGTTCGAGGACAATGCGGCGTCGTCCCTGGGGCGAGACGGCGAGGACGCGATGGCGCCAGCTCTCGCTGATCCAATACTCGTTCCCGGCGGCGCAGGCGCCGAACGCATACTCAAGTCCCGAAGCCAGCGTCTCGACACGTCCCGATTTGATGTCGAGCGACAGGACGGACCCCGACCGCCCGCGCTCCATCAGGTCGTGGGCCCATTGTCGATAAGGACGCGTCGCCGATCCGTTGGTCACGACAAGATTGCCCGAAGGACCGGGGGCGATAGAATTGACCGCGGTCATCGCAGTGTCGGTGATCGTTGCGGTCGCCTCCGCGGAAGCCGGCGCGGAAAATACCCTGACCTCGCGGCCATCGAGCACGACGGCGATACCGCCGTCAGGCAGGCAGCAGAAGGCAGTTATCGTCTTGTCGAAGCGCCTGACCTCGGTGGGCTGGCCGTTGCGATAGTCGAAGATCGCGGAGCCATTGGCGATATAAACCGTCTTACCGTCGGTCGCGAGGTCTTCCGGGGCGTCGAACGATGCAACGATTTCCGCGCGCTCGAGGATTTGGTTGGGCTTCAGCGCGCCGTCGAACGATGGAACGGTGATGGTCGCATCGCCGCGGCCAAGGAAGCGGTCCGCAAAATTCCGCAACGTCTGGATCACGCGATTTTCCCCCAGCGTCGGTCATACTGGACAAAGTCGGGGTCGGCGCCTTCCAGCTTGTAGCGGCCGATGCGGTTGTTGGCGATGCCGCCGAGATACAGATAGCCGCGATGCTCGCGCATCGACGTAATCATCGGATGATTTTCGCCGCGAAGATCCCAGAGCGCATCGAGGATTTCGCCGCGCTCATTGAATTTGATGACGCACCCCGTGTTGATGTTGGGAAACAGCCATTCGTCGATCGGGACGCGCTTGCCCATCCGCTTGCGGAAGCCGGGCATCTTCCAGGCGAGGTCGAGCGCGGGGCTTCGCATGCCCACCACGGCGAGCCAGTAGTTGCCGTCGGATGCGAGATTGATATTGTCAGGATAGCCCGGCAGGTTGTCGAGCACGGTCTCGACTTTGCCGGTCTTTGGACCGTCGAACCAGTAACGCTTGATCGAGCAGCCGAAGGTTTCCGCGAACAGGATCGATTGGCCGTCGCTGGCGATGGCGATGCCGTTGGGGAATTTCAGCCCGCGCAGCACGGTTCGGGTGGTATTGGTTTTCGGGTCGTAACAGATGATGCGTCCGTTGCCGCGCGCCTCGAGGCCGTCCACCGGCCATTCGTGCATCTCGTAACGCACGGTGGCTTCCGAGAAGAAGATACGGCCGTCGTCGGCGATATCGAGATCGTCGGCAAGGCGCAGGCGGCTGTCGTCGTTGACCGAATAGATGCTGCGATTGGTCTCGTCGGTGGCTTTCTCGATCTTGCGGTCGGGCGTGATGCGGTAGAGGCCCATGCCGCCGATACAGACGTAGAGATTGTCGTCGCGATCGAAGGCCATGCCGAGCGGCTGGCCGCCGATATGGGCATAGACTTCCATCCTTTCGTAGTCCGGAGCGAAGAAGCGGATGATGTCGCCGTGGCGGGAGCCCGCATAGAGGTTATTGTTACGGTCGAGAATGACGTCTTCGGGCGCTTCGATGCGTCCGAGGCCGATCAGGGTGACGTCGCGCAGTTTGTCGTTCTGCTCGAACGGGCCGCCGGTGCCGACTTCGGTCGGTGGCGCAACGTCGAGCCCGTGATAGGTTGGACTGACATAGACCTTGCTGATGATGCGGTTGCGGTTCTTCAGCCAGCGGATGTCGATCATCGCGGCGACGAGCAGGATGCCTGCCAGCACCATGCGGTTGACGCCACCGCTCACGGAGAGCGTGGTGAGGCCATTGGTGACGAGCAGTACGATCAGCGTGCCGACAAGGGCCTTCGCGACGGAACCCTTGCCGCCGCCGAGGCTGATGCCGCCGAGGACCGTCGCAGTCAGCACGGTGACCTCGAGGCCGACGCCGACGTCGCCGCCGACCGTGCCAAGCCGGGCTGCGAAGAACAGTGCGCCGATCGCGGTGAGGCCTCCGCCGGCGGTGTAGCAGAGCGCAATGGTGCGCCGGACCGGGATTCCGGAATTGTGCGCCGAGCGGCGCGATCCACCGATGGCGGTGACGTGCCAGCCCGGCCGCAGGCGGGTCAGGAAGATGTGCCCGAACACTGCAACGACGATATAGACCAGCGCAACGCTCGGAATGCCAAAGAGGTCGCCGCCGCCGATAAAGTTCCACGACGGGAAGTCGGGGAAGGCCGACGCGATTTTGTTTGAGTTGTCGACCAGCAGAAGATCGTAGGCTGAGCGGTAGATGATGAGCGTGATCAGCGTGGTGATGAAGGCCCGCAACCGAAGATAGCCGATCAGGAAGCCGTTGACGGAGCCAAGCGCCAGACCGCAGACGATCGTCGCGACAATGACCGCCGGGACGGGCCAGCCGAGAACGTTGAGACAATAGAGTGCACAGAAGTCGCACAGCGCGAACATCGAACCGACCGAGAGGTCGATGCCGCCGACGATGACTACGAGCGCCATCGCCAGTACGACGAAACCGATTTCGCCGGCCTGCCGCGCGGTATCAGCGAGCGCGCCGGGCGAGAAGAAGTTATCGATCGAACGGCCGAGCGCAAACCCGACGATGAGGAGGACGATGACGGGAATCGCCGTTTCGGTCCATCGCTTCGACAGGATCTCGCCGAGCAGGTGATCCGGCCAGTAGCGATACCTCAGGCGGATGAGAGCTTCTTGCATTGACGATCCGGAAACAAAGAGAACGGCAAGTCATCAAGACCGGAGGAGGGCGGCCACGCCATTGGCGTGATCGCCCTCGCGTGTTGCGCGTCGCGCTATTTCTTGAGGTCGCTCAGATTCCAGCACGAGGTGGGATTGTCGGCATTTTCCTTGGTGATCGGGATCAGGGTCGTATAGACCTGTCCTTTCACCGAACCGGCCTTGACCCCTGACGACAGCAGCCACTTGATCATCGCAGCCATATCGGCGGCCTGCGTCGGCACGTCGTAGCTCATGTTGAGATCGAAGGCCCCGGATTTGACGAGTTCGCACGCGCCGCGCCGCTCGCCGCCGCCGGATGTCGCGACGAAGACCTTGCCGGTTAGGCCGGCTTCCTTCACCGCCGCTGCCGTTCCGATGTCCATGCCGTCCCAGAAGCCGACGATGCCGCAAAGGTCGGGGTGCTGCTTCAGTACAGTTTGCGTAATGGCCTTGGCCTTGGCGGCATCCCAATCGGCTGCCTGACTGGAGACCACCTTGATATCCGGGTTCTTGGCGAGGACGTTCTCGACGCCTTTCAGCGTATAGGCACTCGCCGCGGCCGACAGCGCGCCCTGAACGATGGCGATCTTGTTCGACTTGCCCTTGCAGGCCTTGACGACGGCTTCGGTATCGCGCTCGCCGATTTCGATCCAGTTGGCCCCGACAAAAGCCGAGCTGCGATAGTTCGACCCCATATTGATCTGGATGATGTAGATGCCTTCGTTCTCGGCGCGCTGCAGCAGCTTGGCGTAGGTCTGCACGTCGGGATTATGAACGATGATGGCCGCTGGCTTTTCCGAGATCAGTGTCGTCAGGGCCTGTGCGCCGGCGTTGGTGCTCCAGTTCGGATCGCGCACGATCACTTTCATTCCATAGGGCTCGAGCTCTTTCTTGACACCGGCGAACCAGCCTTCCGTCAGGTCGAAGTTCATCGCGACCGGAATATAGGCGACGGTCTTGCCGTCGAGCGCTTTCTTGAATGCCGCCTGAAACGGCTCGTCGAGACCCTTCTGGGCCGCGGCGGGAAGTGTCGTCGCGCCGATCAGACCGATGCAGCAGACGAGAGCCTTGAGAGTCGTCCAACCAGAAAATCTCATGTCATCCTCCGTTGTCTCTATTCTTGCATTCTTTTGTCCGGCGACTTGCTCAGATGTCGCCTTGTTGGGCCGTCTCCTCGTTGCGCGGATTCAGGAATGAGTCCGCGATCACGGCGACCAGAAGCACCACGCCCTTGACGAGGTTCTGCCCGGAATAGGAAACGTCCATGATTGTCATGCCGTTGAGCATGGTACCGATCAGCAGGGTCCCGATGATCACGTTGAGGACGCCACCGCGTCCGCCGGAGAGGCCGATGCCGCCGAGCACAACCACCAGGATCACGTCGTAGATCAGGGTCGAGTTGAAGATGCGGGTCGGCATGCTGTTGACCGATGCCGCCAGCACAAGGCCGGCCACGCAACCGATCAGTGCCGCCAGCACATATTGCAGCACGATGATCGGCCGCGTCGGCAATCCCGTGACGCGCGCGCCGAACGGGTTGTCTCCGATGGCATAGATGTAGGCGCCGATACGGGTCTGCCGCAGCAGGAATCCCACGACGATGCAGGACAGCGCGAACATGATGACGGGCATTGGGATGCCCAGCACGTTGCCCTGACCGAGATGCTCGAAGCCGTTCAGGCCCGGACTCCACTGGACGACATCGAGCTTGAACAACGCGGCTTGTCCGAGGCCTGCGAGAAAGAGGCCGGACGCCAGTGTGGTGAATAGCGACGGCACTTCGGCGTAAGCGATCAGCCATCCGTTGACGAGGCCGAAGGCGATCGTCAGCGCGAATGCGGTTGCGAGCGAGCCTGAGAGGGAATGACCGTCCTGGACCATTTGCAGGACCAGCCCCGGCGGTACCGCGAGCGCTGCGATCAGCGAGATATCGATGCCGCGGCCGATGACGACGATCGCCATCGCCAGACCGAGAATGCCGAGCACCGCAACGTTCTGAAGCAACGTCAGCATATTGGCGGTGGTAAAAAAGCCTGGGAGAAAAAGTGCGAATGCACCGAACAGCACCGCAAAAACCGCGAACACGATTCCTTGCTGGCTGAGCCGCACCGTTCCCATCCCGAGATCTCTTGTTGTTTTGGTTTGTTCAAGATTTTCACTCGCTTTATGAGCGAATGCAAGCTGGCCCGCGTATCGAGCAACGTGGAAGCGAGTTGCTGCTTTCGCGCGACGACGCCGGGATGGCTCGATACATTTCGCGCGGCGGAATGGGCGGAATAAATTTGATGATTGCGCGCGTTGTATCGAATATCGCAAGGCAACGCGTGAGGCCGGCGGCGTGCGCCGGCTAGGGCAAGGCCTGATTCTTTGCGGCTAATCAGGCCCTCGGGGCGGGGTCAACACGTGCCCCGGTGTCCGAAGTAAGCTGTATAAATCCCGAAAACCGTGTTTTTTTGGCTCGATTTCCCAATATTGTTCTTCAGGCCGAATCAACCAACAGGGATTTCCAAATGGCTACCCAGATGACCAAGTCGCAATTGATCGAGAAAGTCGCCACCGAGGCCGATCTCGCCAAGAAGGACGTCAAGGGCGTTCTCGAGGCGCTCGCC
>JBQCIZ010000315.1:0-13240 GCA_051953235.1 Nitrobacter sp.
ACAGCCTGTCCGATGTCGAACGGGCCCAGCGCCCGCAGCACGTCCTGCCCCTTCGCTATGTCCGCAGTCGCAGACGAGTCCGGGGCGGTCCGCGTCAGGCATCCCGCCGGCATCAGCAGGTCAGGCGCAACGTCCTTGACGCCGACCATGCGAAAGCCGTCGCGTTCGAGGATGCGTCCGACGCCAGAGAGCAAATGATCGTCACCACCGCGAAATGCCGCGAGGATGTGTTTCATGGCCCGAACGGTTCCCCAGTCCAGACGGATTTCCGACAAGGCCGGGCGAACCAGCGTCCCGATGAAAACCAGATCGCGACAGTTTTCGTTGCGCAACAAGCGCACGACCTTTCCGATCTGACCGACCGATATCCAGTGGTGCCGGAAACGCGATACCTTCTCCGGATCGCAAATGCCTTTCAGTGCGAAGAAAATCGGCTCGATGCCTCGCGCCGCAAGAGACTCGGCAACCGCGAACGGCAGCGCTCCACCTCCGGCAACGAGACCTATCGGCGACGAAATTTCCGGAACGCGATCACCCATGACTCGCCCGCGGCTCCGCTATTTGCTTGCGCCACCCTCTGGCAAACACAAGGGACGATTGCCGCCGTCGCGAATAAACGTCAGGATTTCCGCGATCGCCGGATCGTCAGCGCCAAGGCCCTGGAGTTGCTCGACGCGCTCCGCAAACAGGCCGGGCCCATAAAACAGCTTTTGATAAAACGATCTGATCGTTGCAAGACGCGTACGCGTGAACTTGCGGCGCTTCATGCCGACAACGTTGAGACCTTCGAGATGCCCATGCTGACCGTTGACGAAAGCGTAGGGAATGACGTCGCCGCGGATACCCGTGAGACCGCCGATCATGGCCTGCGTTCCGATGCGTGCGAACTGGTGCACCGCCGACAGGCCGCCGATATAGACGAAATCTCCAATCTTGCAGTGGCCGCCCAAGGTCGCCGAATTCGCGAAGATCACGTCATTGCCGACCTGGCAATCATGGCCGACGTGACTGTAGCTCATGAAGAATCCGCGGGCGCCGACGCGGGTGACGCCGACATCCTTTGGCGTGCCGACGCTCATGGTTACGCTTTCACGGATCGTGCAGCCTTCCCCGATCTCGAGGCGCGTCGGCTCATTGCGATAACCCAGATCCTGAGGCGCACCGCCAAGCGCTGCGAACGGATAAATCGTGCAGCTTGCTCCGATGCAGGTGTGCCCCGTAATGGACACATGCGAGATCAGCCGGCAGTTCGGACCGACGACGACATGGGGGCCAATCACGCAGAAGGGGCCGATCTCGGTCCCCTCACCGATTACAGCACCGTCTTCAATCCGCGCGGTAGGATCGATCCTGGTCATCAGTCGGTCAGCATCGCGCCAACGTCGGCTTCCGCGACGGTGGTGCCCTTCACCCTGGCGTCGCCGTGAAACCACCACATCGTCTTGCGGCGGCCGATACTGCGCATGTGATATTCGACGGTATCGCCGGGCATCACCGGCTTGCGGAACTTGCACTTGTCGATGGTCAGAAAATAGACCGCACGCGGTTTCTCGGTCCCCTCGACCGAGGTGATGCCGATGACCCCTGCCGTCTGCGCCATTCCCTCGATCATCAGCACGCCGGGGTAAACCGGCCGCTCCGGAAAGTGCCCCTGAAACGCAGGTTCGTTGACCGTGACATTCTTGATGCCGATACCGCTGTAGTCGGCGCGAATGTTGATGACCCGGTCGATCAGCAAAAAGGGATAACGGTGCGGGAGGGTTTTGAGGATGGCGGTGATATCCACCTCCTCAAACTTGATCGGTGACTCCATTACTCATGCCCCTCGCCCTTCGGATCGGATGCAGCCGGTCCGGCATTCGGCGCACCATCGCGCACCAGACGCTCGACTGCAACGATCTCCCGGAACCATTGCTTGGTCGGTTTCGCAAAATGACCGCCCCAGCGGCCATTCGGAGGAATATCGTCCTTGACCGCGCTCATCGCGGTGACCTGCGCACCATCGCCGATCTTGAGGTGGTTATTGATTCCGACCTTGGCGCCCAACGCCACGTTGTCGCCGATCGTCAGGCTGCCCGCGAGACCGATCTGTGCCGCCAGCAGGCAGCGCCGGCCGATCGTCACGTTGTGGCCGATCTGGACCTGGTTGTCGATTTTTGTGCCTTCCCCGATCACGGTATCGCGCAGGCTGCCGCGGTCGATGCAGGTCCCGGCGCCGATCTCGACGTCGTTCTGGATCAGCACGCGCCCGGTCTGTGGGACCTTCACGTGGCCCTCGGAGCCGAAGAAAATGAAACCGTAACCGTCCTGACCGATGTGACAGCCAGGATGGATCAGAACGTTGTTGCCGATGAGGGCGGCCTGGATCGTCGTGCCGGCGCCTACGTTGCAGTTTCTGCCGATCCGAACCTCGGGCCCGATCACCGCACCTGACCCGATCACCGAGCCTGTTCCGATTTCGACGCCGGGTCCGATCACCGCCAGAGGATCGACGACGACCGCCTCTTCAAGACGCGCAGTCGGATGGATCACGGCAGATGGTGCGATGCCGTCGTTGTCGAACCAGGACTGCGGACGAAGCGTGTCCGCATGAAACTCCCGGGCGATCTGCACAAAGGCGCGAAACGGCGCGGACGAACGCAGGACGGTCACGTGAGACGGGACACTCGCCTCGAACCGCGGACTGACGAAACAAGCGCCTGCCTTGGTCGCCGCCAATTGCGCCGCATATTTGTGGTTGTCGAAAAATGTCAGGTGCGTCGGCCCGGCTTCGTTGAGCGAAGCAAGGCCCGAAATCCGCTGCTCACTGCGGGACGCATCGATCAGCTGCGCCCCCGTCGACGCGGCTATCTCTGCCAGCGTCGACGACAGCGGTTTCTTGAAGAAGGCCGGTTGCGCCATTCCACCCGTCACGGTGCGCCCCGTGATCACGCTCAGAACGTCGTTCCGCCGCCGAACCTGAACTCCTGCACCCGGTCATACTTACCCTTCGTGATCGGGATAGCGTAGTCGAAGCGCAGCGGACCGAACGGAGACGTCCAGATCAAGCCGACACCGACCGAAGTCCGGACAAGGTTGGTATCGTCGTACTGAAGGCCAGCGCAGGTGCCAGGGGAGCTCGACGTACCCCGTACGCAACCCGGCGCGTTGATTTCCCCAGTGAACGAATAGGACGTCGGCCCCTTGTAATCCCAGAGCGAACCGGCATCGGCGTAGACTGCACCCTTCAGGCCGACTTCCTTGGGCAGGAACCAGAACGGCATCTGCAATTCGACCGAGGCACCCCAGTACTTCGTGCCACCCAAGGCGTCCATCGTACTCAGATAGTTAATATCGCGAGGCCCGATGCCGTTGGGAGCAAAGCCGCGCACCAGATTGGGACCCATCTGGAAATTGTCCAGCATGCGGATACCCGATTGGCCACCGACGTTGTTCAGGATACCGCCCTGCAGATGAATCAGGCCGACGATGTCCGAAACCAGCGGCTGATAATACTTCGTATCGAGCGCGGTCTTCAGATAGCTCACGTCGCCGCCGACACCGGCAAAGTCCTGCTTGAAGTCGATCAAGAGGCCGTCGGTCGGGTTCTTGTTGTTGTCGAGGGTGTTGTAGGTCAGCGAGTAGCCGAGCATCGACGTCAGCGTTGCGCCGTTCGCCAGTTCCTTGCGGATCGGAAGCGAGGCCTCTCCGTCACTATAACAGCCGGAGCTTCCATCCCACGTTCCATTGAAGTTCATGAACGCCGGTGACGGATTGAACGGCATCCCGTTCGTCGTCAGGTTGTTACAGTTCTTCAGATAATCCGGCAGCGTCACTTCCTGGCGATAGATCGAATAGCGCAGTTGAAGCGTCAGATCCTCACGAAGACCGAAACCCAATCGCGGGCTGAAGCCGAGCGTCTTCGTGCCATAGGAAACGTAGCTGTTGGCAAGCGTTTCGCGCTGATAGAAATCGAGCCCGAGCGCGACGCGGTAATCCAGCAGATAAGGTTCGACAAACGACAGCGAGTAGCCGCGCGCATATTGCCCGTACTGAACCGATGCCTTTGCGAACAGGCCGCGGCCGAGCAGGTTGCGTTCGGAAACGCTGACTTCCGCGAGCGCGCCGTCGGTCGTCGAGTAGCCGCCCGAGATCGAGAAGTCGCCCGTCGACTTGTCCTCGACATTCACGTCGAGAATCACGCGGTCGCTCGATGAACCGGGCTCCGTCGTGATCTTTACGGTCTTGAAGAAGTCGAGGTTCTTCAGGCGGCGCTCGGCGCGGTCGACCAGCGCACGGTTGTAGGCATCGCCTTCCGAGATATCGAACTCGCGCCGGATCACGTAGTCCCGCGTACGGGTATTACCCCGGATGTTGATCCGCTCGATATAGGTCCGCGGTCCCTCGTCGATCGCGTACACGATCGAAACGGTGTGGGCATCGAAATTGCGGTCACCGCGGGGGCGCACGACGGCGAAGGCATAGCCGCGCCGCGAAGCCTCGACCTGCATCTCTTCGACGGATTTCTCAAGAGCTTCGGCGTTATAGAGCGCGCCGACATGAACCCGCGAGAAGCTGCGCAGCGAATTTCCGTCGAGATTCGGAATCGACGACTGGAACGTCACGGATCCGACGCGGTACTGCTGCCCTTCCTCGATCTTGAAGGTCACGAGGAACCCGTGGCGGGCCGGATCGTATTCGGTCAGGGCCGCGACGACCTGAACGTCGGCGAAGCCATGCTTCAAATAGTAGCGGCGCAGGAGATCGCGGTCGGCCTCGACGCGGTCGGGATCGTACACGTCGCCGCCGCTCGTGAGAAAGCTCAGGAAGTTCGACTCGTGGGTCTTGATCACGTCCTTCAGGCGATAGGACGAAAAGGCATGATTGCCGACGAACTCGATCGACTTGATGCCGGTCTTGCCGCCTTCATTGATCGTGAAAACGAGGTCGACGCGGTTATTGGGCTGCTCGATGATCTCGGGCGTGACGCGCACGTCATAGCGGCCGGACCGGCGATAGATTTCAACGATGCGCTGGGTGTCCGACTGCACCATCGGCCGCGAGAACGTGCCGCGAGGCTTGGACTGGATTTCGGCGGAGAGTTGGTCGTCCTTGACCTTCTTGTTGCCCTCGAAAGCGATCCTGTTGATGACCGGGTTTTCGACGACCGAAACGACAATCCGGCCCCCGACGCGGTTGATCTTGACGTCCTGGAACAGGCCCGTCTCGATCAGCGCCTTGAGCGCATCGTCGATGCTCGCGTTGTCGAGCCGCCCGTTGGCATCCGGCTTGAAATAGGAGCGGATCGTTTCCAGTTCGACCCGGCGATTACCTTCGACCGAAATCGACGAAAGGGTCTGCGCAGCGGCGGGCGACGACACAAGCGCGGCAGTCACCGTGGCGGCGACCGGCATGGCGATCATGATCAGGGCGGCGAGCAAGCCCCCCCGTAGCACTCGCATTCCAACATTCATGCGCAACGCGCCCTTATCGTTCCGATGCCAGCCCCCACCCCCGGGACCGACAGATTCCCATTTGTTGCAATGCTTGTAGCTAATTTTGCCGGGGTGGCAAACGGCCTTTCGCAGTGCAATTCCAATTTAACTCCAAGACGTTGCCCATTGGCCACGCCCCGACGGCCCGACTCACGACCGCGCCAGGTGCAGAATGTCGTTATAGGTCGCAAAAACCATCAACATCAGCACCAGACCCAGCCCGATTCGAAAACCCATTTCCTGGGCTCGTTCAGACATCGGGCGCCCACGCACGGCTTCGACCGCATAGAACAAAAGGTGTCCGCCATCGAGCAGAGGAACCGGAAACAGGTTCAGCAGCCCGATGGAAATGGAAAGGACGGCGGAGAGATGAATCAGCGCAGCCAGGCCGATCGTCGCGACCTGGCCGGATATCTGCGCGATCCGAAGCGGCCCTCCCACCTGATCGGCGGGCTCCCGCCCGCTGAAAATCCCGCCGATATAGGCAATGGTCCGGTCAACGACGAACCAGGTTTCCTTCACCCCGAGCCATAGTGCGGTTGCCGGATTCACTCGTTCCGTCGTGACATCGCTCGGCGAGGTCGCACGTGTGATACCCAGCACGCCAATCCGGTGCTCGTTGCCAAAACCGTCCTTGATTTCCCGAAGTTGCGGCGTGCCTTTCAGGTCGACAACGGAATCGCCCCGTTTCACGGCAAAGGTCAGCGTCTCGCCCGCACTGGTTCCGACGATCCGTTGCATGTCGGAAAAGCTGTCGATCTTGGTGCCGTCGATTGCGATCACGATATCGCCGGGCTTGAATCCGGCCGCTTCGGCCGCGCTGCCCGCTTGCACCGTATCGACGCGCGCTGTCGTGCTGGGCTTGCCGAAAAACGTGAACAGGCCGGTGAAAATGACGATCGCGAGAATGAAATTGGCGACCGGCCCCGCGACCACGATCGCAGCACGCGGGCCGACCTTCTTGTGATGGAAGCTGCCTTCGCGCTCCTCCGGCGTCATCGATGCGAGGGCCGCGCTTGAGGGCGTGCTTGCCTCGCTATCGTCGCCAAAAAACTTGACGTAGCCCCCGAGCGGAATCGCCGAAATCTTCCAGCGCGTCCCGTGCCGGTCATTGAAGCCGGCCAGTTCAGGCCCGAAGCCGAGCGAGAAGGTCAGGACCTTCACACCCGCCCAGCGGGCGACCAGGAAGTGACCCAGCTCGTGAAAGAAAACGACGATCGTGAGAACAAACAGGAAAGGAACGATATAGCCGATCAGGCCATGGCCTAATACATTGAAACTATGCAGAAAAAAGTCGGCCATTCCGTTCCCCTCGTCGCAGCGCCGGAGGCCCTGTCCCCAACCCTCTAGGATGCCTTTGCGGCAATTTGAGGCAAGAGGGAGGCAGCCATATTTCGCGCGTTATGGTCAATGGCGATGGCGTCGTCCGCCGACGTCAGCGGCGCCAGATTTCCGGCGCGGACCCAACCGTTCAGGGTCGCTTCGACCAAGCGCGCAATGGCGCCGAACCTGATCTTTTCGCCGATGAAAGCCGCGACCGCGATCTCGTTGGCGGCATTGAAGACCGTGGTTGCGCCGTTGCCGGTCCGCAACGCATCGTAGGCGAGCCGCAGGCCGGGAAAGCGCTCGAAATCCGGAGCCTCGAAAGTGAGCTGCCCGATCTTGGCGAGGTCGAGTTTCGCTGCCGGTCCCTGGATGCGTTCGGGCCAGCCAAGACAATGGGCGATCGGCGTCCGCATATCCGGGCTGCCGAGTTGCGCGACGACGGACCGGTCCGAGAACTCGACCATGCCGTGAACGATCGACTGCGGGTGTACCAGCACGTCGATCTCGTCGGGCGTCAGCGCAAACAGGCAAGCGGCCTCGATGACTTCGAGCCCCTTGTTCATCATCGACGCGGAGTCGATGGTGATTTTCTGTCCCCTGCTCCAGTTCGGATGCTTCAGCGCCTGCGCCAGCGTGGCCTTCTCAATGTCCGCAGGCGCCCAGGTCCGAAACGGCCCGCCGGAAGCGGTGATGATGACTCGCGTGAGTTCGTCGCGATTGCCCGAACTCAAGGCCTGAAACAGCGCGTTGTGCTCGGAGTCGGCCGGCAGGATGCGAGCGCCCGCCTTCGCCGCGCGCTCCATGAAAAAGTCGCCGGCACAAACCAGGCATTCCTTGTTGGCAAGTGCGATCGTCGTACCGCGATCGACCGCCGCCAGTGCGGGCTTCAATCCCGCCGCGCCGCTCACCGCCGCCATCAGCCAGTCGGCGGGACGCGAGGCTGCCTCGATGATCGCACTTTCTCCGGCGCCGCATTCGATGCCGCTGCCGGCGAGAGCTTCCTTCAAGGCGCCAAGCCGCGCGGGGTCAGCAACTGCCGCAAACCGCGCGTTAAACTCGCGGGCCAGTTTGGCGAGAGCATCCACGTTGGAATTCGCGGTCAGCGCTTCGACGCGATAACGGCCGGGCGCGCCTCGCAACAGATCCATCGTGCTATCGCCGATCGATCCGGTCGCGCCCAGCACCGTAACGGTCCGGACGCGGACCTCGGACGGCTTGTCATTCTTCAGCGGAACAGCACTCATACATCACCAAACCATAAGGGCGTGACCGATGCCATCGGCATCGCCCCGCAAAAATCCAACCAACGCGGCGAGCACAATCGCCGCAACGAAACCGTCAAGACGGTCAAGCAACCCTCCGTGCCCCGGAATGATCTGGCTTGAATCCTTGACGCCGAACCGCCTTTTGACCGCCGATTCAAACAGATCACCCAACTGCGATACAATCGACAAAAAGGCTCCGAGCAGCAGCAGCGGAGCCATTTTGCCGAAACCGAAGGCCGCAAATCCGGCTGCAACGGCGAGGCTTCCGGCCAACCCGCCGATCGCGCCTGCCCACGTCTTCTTGGGGCTCACGCGAGGCCACAACTTCGGTCCACCGATTCCGCGGCCTGCAAAATATCCGCCACTATCGGTCGCCCAGACGACCAGCAGCACGAAGATCAATGCGATGAAGCCGTAGGCGCCATCGACGCGCACCAGCACCGACGCGAGTTCCGCAGCCGCCGCGTAACAAAATCCAACTACCGACCAAAGACGCTGATGCCGCGCTGTTACGATAACCGCCGCAACACCGATTGCGAGTACAACCAGCGCGTAGTCGGCGCGCCCGAAAGCCAGAGCCAACCCGGATACCGCAAGCGCCCCAATACCCGCTGCAACCGTCCACGTATCCCCCGTGCCTCCCACGATCATCAGCCATTCGACATAGAGGCCGATGGTCGCGAGCGCGACGAGAGCGATCCACAACGGTCCGCCCGCCCAGGCAATCAGGAGAGCCAGGGGCGCGAGAACCAGTGCGACGACGACACGCGTCACAAGATTCCGCGATCCCCCGTCGGCGGCCGGCGCGGCCTGGTCCTGGTTCACGTCGGTCACGATCCGGTTTTCGTCGCCAAACCACCGAAGCGGCGTTCACGCCGGGCATATTCGGCGATCGCCCCTTCAAGCGCGGCCTTGTCGAAATCCGGCCAATGCATGGGAACGAAAACGAATTCGCTGTAGGCCGCCTGCCACATCAGGAAGTTCGACAGGCGCTGCTCGCCGCTCGTACGGATGATCAGGTCGGGATCGGGAATATCGGGCGCGTCGAGATATTGACCGAGCGTATCCGCGTTGATCGTCGCCGGATCGCGCTTGCCGTCCGCGACCTCCTGAGCAAGCCGCTGCGCGGCATTGGCGATTTCCTGCCGCGAACCGTAGTTGAACGCTACGACGAGGGTCAGGCGCGTGTTGTTCTTCGTCAGCTCTTCCGCTTCGGTCAGCAGCGCACAGATGTCCTGTTCGAGGCCTGCGCGTTCGCCGATGATCCGGACGCGAACCCCGTCACGGTGCAGCGAAGCCAGATCGTTGCGGATGAAGCGTCGCAACAGACCAAAGAGATCGCCGATCTCCGTCGCAGGCCGCGACCAGTTTTCAGAGCTGAAGGAAAAGATCGTCAGGTACTGAATGCCGAGTTCATGGGCGGCACGAACGACGCGGCGCAATGCCTCGACGCCGCGGCGATGACCTTCGGCGCGCGGCAGGCCTCGCGCAGCCGCCCAGCGTCCGTTGCCGTCCATGATGATAGCGACATGCGGCGGCGCATCGGTGTGATCCGATCCATTGGCTGCGGGCGCGGCGGCATTCGACATCGGGAATATCCGGTTAAACGGTGAGAATTTCCTTTTCCTTCCCCGCCAGCAATTGATCGATCTCAGCGATCACGGCATCGGTTGCCTTCTGGACATCGCCGTCCATCCGCTTCTGATCGTCCTCGGAAATCTCGTGGTTCTTCTCGAGCTTCTTGATCGTATCCATGCCGTCGCGGCGAACGTGGCGAACCGCCACTTTGGCAGCTTCGGCATATTTGTGCGCCACCTTGACCAGTTCCTTGCGGCGCTCTTCGTTGAGTTCGGGAATGCGCAATCGCAGGACTTGCCCCTCGGTCGCGGGGCTGAGGCCGAGATTGGAGTCGACGATCGCCTTTTCCACGGCCTTGACCATCGTCTTGTCCCAGACCTGCACCGACAGGAGACGGGGCTCCGGAACGCTGATCGTCGCCACCTGATTGAGGGGCATATGGCTGCCATAGGCGTCGACCTGAACGGGATCGAGCATCGATGCCGCCGCGCGCCCGGTCCGCAAGCCACCGAGTTCATGCTTGAGGGACTGGATCGCTCCCTGCATCCGGCGCTTCACCTCGTTGATATCGAAATTACCCGACGCCATGTCGCTCTCCATCCCGGAACTTGCTCAGATCTACAACCAAACCCGACGCCACGGATCAACTGGCGACGATCGTCCCTCGGCCGGCGCCTCGCAGGATGGCACCGATCGAACCCGGTTCGGCGATCGAGAACACAATGATAGGCAGCGATGTTTCGCGGGCAAGCGCGAAAGCTGTCGCATCCATGACCTTATAGCCGCCTTCTAGCGCCTGCGAATGACTTAAGCGCTCGAATCGTTTTGCCGACGGGTCTTTCTTCGGATCGGAACTGTAGACGCCGTCGACGTTCGTGGCCTTGAGCACCGCCTGCGCGCCGATTTCGGCCGCACGCAGCACCGCCGTGGTGTCGGTCGTGAAGTAGGGATTGCCGGTGCCGCCACCGAGCAGAACGATGCGGCCCTCCGCAAGGTATTTGTGCGCCGCACTACGCGTGAAGAGCTCGCACACCTCAGGCATGACGAAAGCGGACAGGGCCCGCGCCGACTGCCCTCGCCGCTCCAGAGCCGCCTCGAGCGCGAGGCAGTTCATCACGGTTGCAAGCATGCCCATGGTATCGCCGGTCGGACGCGAAACGCCGCGAGACGAGACCTCGACGCCGCGGAAGATGTTTCCACCGCCGATCACGACGGCGATTTCGACACCCAGCTTCCGCGCTGCAGTCAGATCGTCAGCGATACGATCGATGGTCGGCTGATCGATGCCGAAGGATTGCGACCCGGCCAGATATTCCCCGGACAGTTTTACGACAACGCGACGATAGGCCGGCTCATCCATGATGCGTTAGCTCCGTCGCGAGTCGTGTCCCGGCCGTACGGGTCTGCGTTACCCCTGCCCTGCGGCCGCGGCAACCTCGGCTGCGAAATCGGACTCGCTCTTCTCGATTCCCTCGCCGAGAGCATAGCGCACAAAGCCGGCAATCTTCACCGGTGCGCCAACCTTGCCCTCAGCTTCCTTGAGAGCCTGAGCGACGCTCTTCTTGTCGTCGAAGATGAAGGGCTGCTCGAGCAGCGTCTGCTCCTTGTAGAAGGTCTTGAGGCCGGATTCGGTGATCTTCTCGATCATCGCCTCGGGCTTGCCCTGCTGACGGAATTTGTCGGCGAGGACGTCCTTCTCGCGCTTGACGACCGCGGGATCGACGCCCGAGGGATCGATGGCCAGCGGGTTCGTGGACGCGACATGCATCGCGATCTGGCGGCCGAGCGCGGCAAGTTCATCGGCCTTTCCGGCCGACTCCAGCGCGACGATCACGCCGAGCTTGCCGGCGCCGTCGATGACGGCGTTATGGATGTAGCTCGCAACGACGCCCTTGTTGACTTCGAGCGACGCGGCGCGGCGCAGCGTCATGTTCTCGCCGATCGTGGCGATCGCGTCCGAGATCGCGGTCTCGACGGTCACGCTGCCGACCTTGGCGGCCTTGATCTTCTCGACATCGGCGCCGACGCTGAGCGCGACCTGTGCGATCATCTTGACGAGGCCCTGGAACTGCTCATTGCGCGCCACGAAGTCGGTCTCCGAGTTGACCTCGATGACGACGCCCTTCGTTCCGCTGGTGATCGCGCCGATCAGACCTTCGGCCGCGACGCGGCCCGCCTTCTTGGCAGCCTTGGAGAGACCCTTCTTGCGCAGCCAGTCGACCGCGGCCTGCATGTCGCCGTTGTTCTCGGCAAGCGCCTGCTTGCAGTCCATCATGCCGACGCCAGTCGTCTCGCGCAGTTCTTTCACCATCGCAGCGGTGATCGTTGCCATTGTCATATCCTCTACCTGTCAGGCGGTCGCGGCACAGCTCTCGCTGCCCGCAACACCTCTACTCAGGAACCAAGTCAGAAAATCGATGCGAGCACAGGCTCGCCGGTCGTCCGGCGAGCCTGCGCAATCCTATTCGGCTTCGGCCGTCAGGGCCTTGGACTGGGCAACCCATCCATCGGCGCGCGCCGGAAGGCCAACTTCCTCACCGATCTTGTGAGCGGTGTCATGGTCGAGCTCGGCGATCTGCCAGTAGTGGAAGACGCCGAGGTCGTTGAGCTTCTTCTCGATCGCGCCGGAAACGCCGGTCAGCTTCTTCAGGTCGTCGGCCACGCCACGCGGACCGGCAAGACCCTGGAAGCCAGCGGACTGCGCTGCGGCCGGAAGCTCTTCACGCGCCGGCTGCACCGAGGCGCCGACGTCGATTCCGGAATCGCCCTGAGCGCGCGAAATGCCGTCGATTGCAGCACGCGCGATGAGGTCGCAGTACAGGCTGATCGCGCGGCCGGCGTCGTCGTTGCCGGGGACCAGGTAGGTGATGCCCTTCGGATCGCAATTGGTATCGACGATCGCAGCGACCGGGATGTTCAGCCGCTGGGCTTCCTGGATCGCGATGTCTTCCTTGTTGGTGTCGATCACGAAGATCATGTCGGGCAGGCCGCCCATGTCCTTGATGCCGCCGAGCGAGCGATCGAGCTTGTCGCGCTCGCGCTGCAGCGTCAGCCGCTCCTTCTTCGTGTACTGCGCGCCTTCGCCCGAACCCAGCATCTCGTCGAGCTGACGCAGGCGCTTGATCGAACCCGAGACCGTCTTCCAGTTGGTCAGCGTGCCACCGAGCCAGCGCGAGTTGACGAAATACTGCGCCGAGCGCTTCGCCGCTTCGGCAACGCCGTCCTGCGCCTGCCGCTTGGTGCCCACGAAAAGGATACGGCCGCCCTTGGCGACGGTGTCGCTGACGGCCTGCAGCGCGCGATGCAGCATCGGCACGGTCTGCGCGAGATCGATGATGTGGATGTTGTTGCGGGCACCGAAGATGTAATCCGCCATCTTCGGATTCCAGCGGTGCGATTGGTGACCGAAATGAACGCCAGCCTCGAGAAGCTGACGCATCGTGAATTCAGGAAGCGCCATAGGTTTATTCTCCGGTTAGTTCCTCCGGAAACGTGTGAGCAAGGCGAACCGTCAAACCAAAGGGAATGCGGCCCGGCTGCCACCGGACGGCTGTTTAGGCCATGTTTCCGTGTGAGATGGGCGGCTATATAGCCGCC
>JBQCIZ010000316.1:0-4666 GCA_051953235.1 Nitrobacter sp.
AAGGAAGCCATCAGTGAAGAGCAGTGCACTCAACCGTCAGCCGCCTGCGCTGGACGAGTTCGAAAGTATGGATAGTCAACCGGATTACCTCGCCGAGGCCCTGCTCTATCTCGCGGCTTATCATGGCCGCGCGATCAGCCACCAAGCCCTGATCGCCGGGCTTCCGACCACCAATGGACGATTGAACGCCGCTCTCATGGAGCGCGCTGGCCTGCGCGCGGGACTTGAGATCGAACCGGTCCAGCGCGCTGTCGCCGACATCCCGGCGCTCGTTCTTCCCGCGCTTCTGATCATGAAGAACCGGCCGCCCTACATCCTGCTCGGGATCAACAATCCGGAGGGAAGCGCGACCGTCATCGACACCGCACAGCCGGACAATCAGGAGCTCTGCAAAATCTCCGAGCTTGCCGTAAACTATTCCGGCTACACGTTCCTGGTCAAACCGGCGGGCAACGCCAATGCCCGTGCCGTCGCGGCCGGCGATCTGCCGAGGACGCACTGGTTCTGGACCGTGGTGCGCAAGTTCGGCGCGAATTACTGGCATGTCGCGCTAGCGGCGTTTCTCGTCAACATGCTCGCGCTGGCCGCGCCCCTGTTCACGATGAACGTCTACGATCGCGTGATTCCGAACGGCGCGATCCCGTCGCTGATCGCGCTTGCGATCGGTCTCGGTCTCGCGATCGTTTTCGACTTCGTCATTCGCATCGTCCGCGCGCGCATCATCGACCTCACCGGCAAGAAGATCGACGTGGTGCTGGCGGCCGATATCTTCGAACACATCCTGTCGCTGAAGATGGCGAACCGGCCGACCTCGGTCGGTATCCTCGCCAATCAGATGCGCGACTTTGATTCCGTCCGGGACTTCTTCACATCGGGAACGGTCGTTGCTGCGACGGATCTGCTGTTCGCGATCCTCTTCATCGGCGTACTGTTCATGATCGCAGGCCCCCTTGCCTGGATTCCGCTGGCGATGCTGCCGATCGTGCTGATCGCAGGCTTCATCCTGCAGCGTCCGCTCGACCGGGCCATCAACCGGCTGCAAGCGGAATCGGCGGCGCGGCACGGCATCCTCGTCGAATCCCTGTCCGGCATCGAAACGGTTCGTGCGACGGGAGCGGAGTCGCGGATGCAGACCGCGTGGGAACGCTCGGTTGCAGCGACCGCCCGCTCCGGCGAAGAAGTTCACCTCTGGTCATCCATCGCGCTGACGGTGTCGAGCTCCGCCCAGCAGATCACCAGCATGCTGCTGGTCGTGATCGGCGTCTTCCTGATTCTCGAAGGGAAGATCACCATGGGCGCGCTGATCGGCGCGAACATGCTGGCCGGCCGCGTGCTGGCTCCGATTTCGAGCCTCGCCTCCCTGATTACGCGCGCCACGCAGACGGTCATCTCGCTGCGCGCAATCGACCGGCTGATGAATCTCGAACGCGAACGGCCCCCGGGACGTGCGTTCGTCGAGCGCAAGATCGAGCGTGGCGCCATCGTCTTCAACGACGTCAGCTTCTCCTATCCCAACAGCAACGAAAATGCCCTCGACAAGGTGTCGTTCAAGATCGCGCCGGGCGAGCGCGTCGCGATCATCGGCCGTGTCGGATCTGGCAAGACCACGGTCGGCCGGCTGCTTTCGGGCTTCTACGAACCGAAGGAAGGCAACATCTCGATCGACGGGATCGATTCACGGCAGTACGACCCGGCCGACCTGCGCACCGGCATCGGCTTTGTCATGCAGGACACCGATCTGTTTTTCGGCAAGCTGCGCGACAACATCACGCTGGGCAAGCCTGCCGCGACGGACGAGGAAGTCGTCAATGCCGCACGGCTCGCCGGCGTGGAGCAATTCATCGCCGGACATCCGCTCGGCTATGAAATGCCGATTTCCGAAGGCGGACGCAGCCTCTCGGGCGGCCAGAAGCAGGCGATTGGCCTTGCACGGGCCATGATCCGTAACCCCAAGATCATCTTCATGGATGAGCCCACCGCCCATTTCGACGTGCGCAGCGAGGCCGAATTCCTCGAACGGCTGAAGGCGATCGCGAAGACCGATATGACGATCATCGTCTCGACCCATCGGCCCTCGCTGCTTTCGCTGGTCAACCGCATTCTGGTTTTCGAGCGCGGCAAACTCGTTGCGGACGGTCCGCGCGAAGCAATTCTTGCGACGCTCCAGGCCACGGCGCAGGCGAACGCCAAGCGCGCGGCCGAGCCGGTCAAGTTCGAACCTCCAACAATGAAATCCAATGCAGCAAACTGATTTTGCCTTCGCAAACGACGTCCGGGCGGCGGTCGAACTCCGCACGCCTCGCACGTCGCAGATGATCCTGTTTTCGACGCTTGCCCTGATTGTCGTCGGGTTGATCTGGGCACACTTCGCCATTCTCGATGAGGTGAAGCGCGGCAACGGGCGCGTGATCCCTACTCAGCAGATGCAGGTGCTGCAGTCGCTCGAGGGCGGAATCGTCGGCGCCATCCTGGTTCAGGAAGGCGCAATGGTCGACAAGGGCCAGGTGGTGATGCGCATCGAGGATACCAAGTTCGCATCCGAACTCGGCGAAATCCGCGAGCGGCGCAACGCCATGGCCGCGCGGGTCGCACGGCTGGAAGCTGAAGCCGCTGGCAAAAGCACGCTGGAATTTCCACCGGAGCTCGAGAAATCAGCCCCGAGCGCCGTGGCGGCAGAGAAGAGCCTGTTCCAGGCGCGCGCGCGCAAGCTCGCGCAGGACATCGACGTGATCGCCCAGCAGGCAACGCAACGGCGCAGCGAACTCGAGGAATACAAGGCGACGGCGGTCAAGCTCACCGATACGTTGAAGCTCTTGCAGCGCGAAGTCGACCTGACGCAGAAACTTTACCAGCAAAAGGTCGTTCCCGAGATCGAGATGCTGCGCATTCAGCGGCAGGCGACCGATATGCACGGCCAGTTGGAAGTCGCAAAGGCTTCGATGGCGAAAGCGGAAGCCGGCATTCAGGAGGCGGAAGCACGGCTGCAGAATGCGAAGGCCACGCTACGGGCGCAGGCCGACGAAGACCTCGCGAAATCGCGCGGCGATCTCGCGGTGCTGGAGGAAAATATCAAATCGGCGAAAGATCGCGTCTTCCGCGCCGATATGAAGTCCCCCGTGCATGGTATCGTCAACAAGATCAACGTGACGACGATCGGCGCTGTGGTGCAGCCCGGCGGCAATTTGATGGATATCGTCCCTTTGGATGACAACTTGCTGGTCGAAGGTCAGATCCGTCCCCAGGACATCGCCTTCATCCGCGCCGGACAGGACGCAGTCGTCAAGATTTCGGCTTATGACTCCTCCGTCTATGGAACGCTGAAGGGCAAGGTTGAGCGCGTCAGCGCGGACGCGATCACGGACGATAAGCCGAACCGCAATGGCGAGAAGGAAACCTACTACCGCGTTATCGTTCGCACGGATAAAAACCACCTCGGCACCAATGACGTGCCGCTGCCGATCATTCCCGGCATGGTGGCGACCGTCGAGGTGATGACCGGACACAAGTCGGTTCTCGACTATCTCATCCGCCCTGCCCGCCTGCTTCGTGAAGAGGCCCTCCGCGAGCACTGAGGGTGCTCGCGGTAACCGGCTCTCAAGACTAACGGTTCGTTACCTCTTCGATTGATTCAAATCTTAAGCGATCCGGATTGATGTTGTTGGTCGCGTTTTTGGATTAAGGCGCCAGACAACGCGGCTTTAACGCCGCTCTAGCCGCGCACAAGTATTGATCGTCCCACAAAACACGGGACGAGGATCAGCCTGGAGCTGACCGACGATCCCGGGAAACTGGGGCGTCACCATGTCGATCGGTATCCGATCTCGCGTTGTCACGGGCACTTTTCTCGGCCTTGCGATCCTGGCCTGCACCACGATTGAAAGCCAGGCGGCCAAGAAGGAAAAGATCAGGGCTCACATCTTTGACGACCTGATTACGCCATCGATGCTTGAGTCGCCGGTGGCGACACCCGCGCCACGGACCGGCGGCGCACGCTTCTTCTCGATCAACAGTGTTTTGGCCAAGATCGACGGCAAGGCGCCACCCGACCAGCGCGTCCGCGTTGCATCGACCAGCGGCGAGACCGTCGCTTCGGATGCTCCCGGACCGGTCGCGACCGCTCTATCCCCGGTCTCCACCGAGCCATTCGGACTATTTACCTTCAAGGCGCCGGAGGGCGTGTTGTGGCGCAAGTGGCGCAACCTGAAGGCGGATGTCGAAGCCGAGATGCGGACTGTCGCGGCTTGCCGGGACAATCAGGCGGCCTGCACGCCGGCTGCCAGCCGTTTCGTGGCAATGGCCGCGGAAGCGAAAGCACGTGACGGCCGCGCGCGGCTGGAAACCGTGAACCGGCTCGTCAATGGCGCGATCCACTACACCAGCGATCTGGTCCAGCACGGCATGCTAGACGTGTGGTCGGCTCCGCTTGCCTCGCTTCGCAGCGGCCGCGGCGATTGCGAGGATTACGCGATCGCCAAATATGCCCTGCTTCGGGAAGCCGGTGTCGCTGAAGAGGATATGCGGATCCTGCTGGTGCGGGATCGTGCGGTCCGCGAGGATCATGCCGTCCTCGCTGTTCGGGACCATGATAGCTGGATCGTGCTCGACAACCGCCGCGCAGCGTTGGCGATCGACAGCGAGATCGGCTACCTGACGCCGATGTACGCGC
>JBQCIZ010000317.1:0-8035 GCA_051953235.1 Nitrobacter sp.
TCGCAAGGCAAGGCGATTTCGATCGCGATCTTCCGTTCCGAGGGGACGTACTAAAATGGCTGCGGCCGACGGGAGGCAGCCTGCTGGATATGCTTCCTCGGTCGTGTCGTTTGCCGGACAGTCGCTCGCGCGGCTGGTTCAGCGGCCATCGCATTCGCGGCGTGCCGACGCTGCGAGGCGGCTGGCGCTTCACTGGCTGCTGATCGTGGCAATCGGCGGCGGCGTCATTGTTGCGTTGATGTATGGTCTCGATGCGCGCGAAATTGGCTTGATGCCGCCGCGCGGCAGCGCCTATCTCTGGCCGGTACGGATCCTCACTGATTTCGGCAAGTCGGAATACGTTCTGAGTGCGCTCGCCATAGCCCTTGCGATCATTGCCATTGCCTCGCCGCGATTCAGAGGTGCGTCACGCGCGGTGCTGATTGCAACAGGGACGCGGGTTCAGTTTGTCTTTCTCGCGGTGGCGATTCCGGTTCTCGCCGGTGACCTTATCAAGGGCATTGTCGGGCGAGGCAGGCCGTTCGTCGGCGGCGACGCCAATGCCTTCAACTTTTCGCATTTCGCCTGGACGCCAGCCTATTCAAGCTTTCCGTCCGGCCACGCCATTACCAGTGTTGCGCTGGCGTTCGCGGTCAGTGCGCTTTGGCCGCGCACGAAGGTTGTGATGCTGATCTATGCTCTCGTGATCGTCGCAACCCGGCTGGTTCTGCTTGCACATCATCCGAGCGATGTGGTGGCCGGGGGGATCGTGGGCGTCGTCGGCGCCATGTTCGTTCGCCATTGGTTCGCCGCGCGGCATTTGTGCTTTTCAATCGACAACCGGGGCACGGTGAAGCCTCTGACAGGACCTTCGGCGGAACACTTTAAAAGGGTTGCTCGCGGGGCTTTCGCGCCATAAAAGCGGACGCCGCGAAGCCAGCCAGGCGCGGTTCCGACCAGCGGATCCACCGGACGATGAACGAGATATCAGCCACCAGCGCCGCAGCGCCGACGGTTTCCATTGTTGTGCCCGTGCGCAACGAGGCGGACAACGTCGCCCCGCTCATCGACGAGATTGCCGCCGCGCTGGACGGGCGATGGATTTACGAAATCATCTACGTCAACGACGGTTCGACCGATGCGACCGCCGACCGGCTGGCGGCGATCATGGCCAGTCGCGGCAACGTGCGTCAGATCTGCCACGAGACGTCATCGGGACAATCGGCGGCGGTGCGGACGGGTGTGCGTGCAGCGCGCGGCATGGTCGTTGCGACGCTGGATGGCGACGGCCAGAACAATCCAGCGTTTCTGCCGAACCTGATAACGGCGGTTGAGAATGGCAGCGGTCGTGTCGGCCTCGCTGCCGGACCGCGTGTCGGCCGCAAGGATACCGGCTTCAAGAAACTTCAGTCCCGGACGGCCAACAAGGTGCGAAGCCTGGTGCTGAGCGACGGCACGCGAGATACCGGTTGCGGGCTAAAAGCCTTTCCCCGCGAGGTATTCCTGTCGTTGCCATATTTCGATGGTCTGCACAGATTTCTTCCTGCGCTGGTGCGGCGGGAAGGTTACGACATCGCGTATGTGGATGTGGCGGACCGGCCGCGTCACTCCGGTGTGTCGAACTATGGATTCTTCGATCGGCTATGGATCGGAATTATGGACCTGGCCGGTGTGTGGTGGCTGATCCGCCGCAAGAAATCGACGCCGGTCGCAACTGAGGTACTTCGTCATGACTGACATCATCGGCACGCTGGCGACCTATCTGCATGATGTGTTCGTGACCAGGTTCGATGGCTGGGTCGCCCTCGGGTTCGTTGCCCAAGCCTTCTTTACCATGCGATTTGTGGTGCAATGGATTGCATCCGAGCGGGCGCGGAAGAGTGTGGTTCCGGTCGCGTTCTGGTTTTTCTCGATCGGAGGTGGGACGCTTTTGTTGGCCTACGCGCTATATCGGCGCGACCCGGTGTTCATCGCCGGGCAGAGCCTCGGCCTCGTCGTTTACTTGCGGAACGTCTACTTCATCATGCTCAATGGGCGTCAGTCCTCGACCTGAGACCGCTTGATCCGGCTACTGCGTCGACGGATGCGCCGAGGCGGAAATTCCGATCAGGTCGGTTTCGTTCTGCCGCAAGGCGGGTAACTCGCCGGCGGCGTCAAGGACCGGATAGGCGACCGAACAGATGTGCGAATGAATTCGCCGAAGGTCGCGTAGAACGTCGAGATGCAATGACGTCGTCTCGATCGTTTCGGGACGGCCTTCGCGCAGCCGCTCGAGATGCCGATCGGTCGCCGCAAGTTCGAGATTGCGTAAGGCAACCTTTTCCGCGATCAGCCGGCGCGCCTCGTTGACGTCGCCGGACATGAAGACGCCGAACGCAATCCGCAGCGAGTCCACCGTACGCTTGTGGAACGTCGAGAGTTCGCTTGCGCCTTCGGGCGAGAACTGAAAGCGGCGCTTGATCTTCTTGGTCGCAAGCTCGCTCAGGTTCTTGTCGATGATATCGCCCATGTGCTCGAGGTTGATGGCGAATGAGATGATTTCCATCGCGCGGTGACCCTCGCGCTCGTCGAGGCTGCCGCGGGTCAGCTTGGTGACATAGAGCTTGATCGCCTCGTCGAGCGCATCGACGCTGTTGTCCATCCGCGAGACTTTGTCGACCAGTGAGCGATCGTTCGTCATCATCGCGGCCATCACGTTGCGGAGCATGGTCTCGACAAGATCGCCCATGTGCAGGGTTTCGCGCGCCGCATCGGCGAGCGCGAGCGATGGGGTCTCGAGCGCGTTGGCATCGAGATAGCGCGGGCGCGACGGATCAGCCTCCAGCACCTTCTTGGGCAGGAACCGCTCGAGCAATTGAGCGATTCCATCCAGCAGACCGATGAAGATGAGCGCGGTGACAACGTTGAACGCGATATGGAACTCGGCGGTCGCCTTGGCGAGATCGGGTTGCCAGCTTTGGAACATCGTTGCGATGGGATGCAGGAACGGTGCGATCAGCAGGACGCCGACCAGCCGGTTGAGCAGGTTGCCGATCGGTAGCCGGTAGCTCGCGGGATCGTCGCGTCGCGCACCTTCGACGATCGGGTTGATGGCGCTGCCAATGTTGGCGCCCAGCACGAGGGCGAAGGCCGCAGGCAATTCGATGAATTGGGAATAGGCCAGCGACATGATCAGGAGAACGGTCGCGACGCTGGAATGAACGGCCCAGGTGACGATGGCGCCAAGGACAATGCAGAGCACCGGATCGGAGGTGATCGTTCCCATCAGCATCCGCATGCCGGGCGCGTTCTCGGCCGGCGCCAGCGTATTGAGAAGAATGTGCAGGGCGAGCAGCATCAGGCCGAGGCCGATGAAGACACGGCCGATGTCCTTGATGCGTGAGCGGGCGCCAGCGCGGAAGGCCGTCAGCCCGATGATGAAGAAGATCGGCGCGACGGCGGAGATGTTGAAGGACAGAACCTGGACGATCAGCGTGGTTCCGACATTCGCGCCGAGCATGATGGCGAGAGCCGGAACCAGGCTCACCAGCCCTTCCGCCGCGAAGGAACTGGTGATCAGGCCTGTCGCCGTGCTACTCTGGAGCAGCGCCGTTAACCCAAGACCCGCCCCGAAAGCGGCAAAACGGTTGTTGAGGGCCTTGCTCAGAAATCGGCGCAAGTCTGGACCGAAGGCGCGCAGGATCCCGCTGTGGACCATATGCAGGCCCCACAGCAGCAAGGCGACGCCGCCCATCAGGTCCAGAAGTACGATGCTTCCCATGATTGCTCGTTGAAATTTGAGTCGAACGCTTACGCTATCGGCAAACAGTGCCGGATCAATCTTTTTATTGGGTTAGCTGCGGAAAAAGGCCGCGAATTGACCTCGGCGGCGCGGCCAGCCGACCTATGAGGTCGAGGCTGCCCTGAAAGCGGCAAATCCGCGGTCGAGGTCGGCTTTCAGGTCGCTGAGGCTTTCGAGCCCGATGTGCAAACGCAAGGTCGGTCCGCCCGGTGCCCAGGCCGTCGCGGTCCGGTATTCCGAACAATCGAAGGGAATGATGAGGCTCTCGAACCCGCCCCAGGAATAGCCCATGCCAAACAGCTTGACCGTGTCGAGCAGGGCATCGACCGCCGCCTGCGGCGCCGGCTTGAGGACGATGCTGAACAGTCCTGACGCACCGGTGAAGTCGCGCTTCCAGATGGCATGGCCGGGATCGCCGACGAGCGCTGGGTGCAAAACCCTTGCGACCTCGGGCCGCGCCGCAAGCCACTGCGCCATGTCGATCGCGGATTGCTGGTGGTGAGCGAGTCTGACGGCAAGCGTCCGCAAGCCTCGCAGAGCCAGGAAAACATCGTCGGGTCCCGCGCAGACGCCGAGCAACCGAATGGTTTCGGCCAGCGCCGGCCATGCCTTGGCGTTGGCCGATATGGTTCCAAACATGATGTCGGAGTGGCCGCCGATGTATTTGGTCGCGGCTTGAACACTAATGTCGACGCCCTGCTCGAGCGCGCGGCGGTACAGAGGCGTGGCCCATGTATTGTCGTCGATGACCAGCGCACCTCGCGCGCGTGCTATCGTCGCGATCGCAGGCACGTCAGGCATCTCGAATGACTGGGAACCCGGCGCCTCGACCATCACCGCCCGCGTATTGGGCCGGAAGAGGCTGGCAATATCCGCGCCGATCAGCGGGTCGAAGTAGGTCGTCTCGACTCCATAGCGCGTCAGAAGGCTGTTGCAGAAATTCCGCGTCGGCCGGTAGACGTTGTCGCAGACCAGAACATGATCGCCGGCCTTGAGCACGGACAGCAGTGCCGTGGAAATGGCCGACAGCCCCGACGGAACGAGTCCCACCCCTGCGCACTGCGGGCCTTCCAATGCGATCAAGGCGTCTTGCAGGGCGCGGGTGGTCGGTGTGCCGTGCCGTCCGTACTGGTATTCCCCGCGATGGGCATGCAGGTCGTCGGCGGTTGGATAGAGAACGGTTGAGCCGCGAACAACAGGGGGGTTCACGAAGCCCTTTTGGGCCCTGGTGTCCCGGCCCGAGACAACCAGCCTGGTTTCCGCCTCGAGCGATTGCGTCTGTTCGTTGCCGTCTGAGGAGGTCATGTGTTCGCCGCTGCAATAAAGAGGCATTTTGCCGCTGCTGCGGCTGCCCCAAACCTCCCGGGCGTCAGCTCGCGAGTGATTTCGTTGTATCAGGAGGGGGAAGAGGCTCGTCAACCCCTTGACCCGGCTCGCTAGTCGTTCTGTGATGGAAACCAACTGTCTAGTCGCTGCATGTTGAGGGGCCTGCCGCGAACTTCGATCCAGTCTTCGGCCCGCCGTTCGATGCCATTCATCGCCGGCCGGCTCAATGAAGCAGGGGTCGATAGGAGGGTCTCGACGAGCGTCTGAACGGCAACGGTGTAAACAAACCTAGATGTCCTTGAAAGGCATTGTCATGAAACGCGTACTTGCTGTTACTTTCGCTCTCGCCGCCGGTCTTTCACTGCAATCCGCCTCGGCGCAGGATGCTGCGAAGGGAAAGACCACGCTCGAAACGGTCAAGGCGCGAGGCATGCTCTCCTGTGGCGTCAGCCAGGGATTGCCCGGGTTCTCGTCGCCCGACGACAAGGGTAACTGGACCGGCATCGACGTCGACGTCTGCCGCGCGATTGCGGCCGCGGTGTTCAACGATCCGAGCAAGGTCAAGTTCGTCCCGTTGTCGGCCAAGGACCGCTTCATCGCGTTGCAGTCCAGCGAGATCGACGTTCTCTCGCGCAACACCACATGGACCACATCGCGTGACACGTCGCTCGGCGCAAATTTCACCGGCGTGACCTATTACGACGGACAGGGCTTCCTCGTCCGGAAATCCCTCAAGGTCAATTCGGCGCTGGAACTGAACGGGGCATCCGTTTGCGTTCAGACCGGCACGACGACCGAGCAGAATCTCGCCGACTACTTCAAGAGCAACAAGATGAAGTACGAGGTGATCGCGTTCTCCTCGGCCGATGAAACCGTCAAGGCCTATGAGTCCGGCCGTTGCGACGTGTTCACCTCGGACGTTTCACAGCTCTATGCGGAACGCCTCAAGCTCGCCAACCCCGCCGATCACGTGGTTATGCCGGAAGTGATCTCGAAGGAGCCTCTTGGTCCGATGGTACGTCATGGCGACGACCAGTGGTTCGACATTGTGAAGTGGACGCTGTTTGCGATGATCAATGCCGAAGAGCTCGGCATCACGCAGAAGAACGTCGACGAGATGGCGAAGTCCGACAAACCGGAGCTGAAGCGCGTATTCGGAACCGATGGCAACATCGGCGAACAGCTCGGCCTGACCAAGGATTGGGTATCGCGTATCATCAAGGCGGTCGGTAACTACGGCGAGTCCTTCGACCGTAACGTCGGCGCCGGATCGAAGCTTGGCATCGCGCGAGGCCTCAACAAGCTTTGGAACAAGGGCGGCATCCAGTACGCGCCGCCGATCCGCTAACGTCAACGCCTGAAAACGGCGATGGCCGTCGAGTCCCGAAAACCGCCGCCGCAGTTTTGGTTTAAACTGCGGCGTGCGCTCGGCGGGCGGGCAGGCTGGGGCGGACTGGCGCTGCAGGTGCTGTTTGTCGCCGCGCTGGCCTGGATCGGCTATGAGATCGTCGCCAATGCGCGCGGAAACCTGGAGACGCAGCACATTGCGTCGGGTTTCGGTTTCATGTCGCAGACCGCGGGGTTCGGAGTCAGCCAAAGCCTGATTTCGTATTCCGAGGCGGATACCTACACGCGGGTGTTTCTGGTCGGCCTTCTCAATACGCTGGTGGTCGCCGTGGTCGGTATTTTCTTTGCCACCATCATCGGCTTCCTCGTCGGTCTCGGCCGCCTGTCGCCGAACTGGCTGGTATCACGGGTCGCCGGCGGCTACGTCGAACTGATCCGGAATTTGCCGCTGCTGTTCCAGATTCTGTTCTGGTATCTCGCGGTACTGAGCGCCCTGCCGAGCCCAAGACAGAGCGCGTCCATTTTCAGCACGTTCTTTCTGAACAACCGCGGCCTCGTGGTTCCGCAGCCGATTCCGCACGACGGTTTGCCCGCGTTTTTGATTGCGCTCGCGATCGCGGTTGTGGGCTCGCTGGCGCTTCGCCACTACGCACGCCGCCAATTGTTCAGTAGCGGGCGCGTCATCGTCATCTGGCCTTATGTGCTCGGCCTGCTGATCGGACTGCCGCTGATTGCAGGGCTTGTATTCGGCGTCCCGCTGACATTCGAACGGCCAGTCCTCCGCGGGTTCAACTTCGCGGGCGGTTCGCGCATCATTCCGGAACTGGTGGCGTTGATTGTCGCGCTATCCACCTACACAGCGGCATTCATTGCGGAGGTCGTGCGTGGCGGCGTTCTGGCGGTGCACAAAGGACAGATGGAGGCGGGAGCCTCGCTCGGCCTGTCGCGCGGGGCGACGCTGCGCCTGATCGTTGTTCCTCAGGCCATGCGCGTCATTCTGCCGCCGCTCACCAACCAGTACCTCAATCTGACGAAAAACTCGTCGCTGGCGGTGGCGATCGGCTATCCCGATCTGTTCTCGGTTTTTGCGGGTACCACGCTGAGCCAGACCGGGCAGGCGATCGAGGTCATCGCGATCACGATGGGCGTGTATCTTCTGATCTCGCTGGTGACGAGTGCGATCATGAGCTTCTACGGGTGGCGCATCAGCCGGAGCATGGGCGTATGAACGATCCGGCCACCACCTCCTTTGTTCGTACGAATCTTGTTCCCGAGCGTCCCGCTCCAATCAGGACCACGGGTTTTGTCGGATTTCTGCGCACACGCCTGTTCAACACCCCCGGCAATGCGCTGCTGACCATCGTCTGTGCACTTCTGCTCTGGTTTGTCATCGTTCCCGCAATCCGCTTTCTCCTGATAGATGCGGTGTGGGAGGGAAAAGACCGGGCGGCATGCCTCGCTGAAAACGCCGGGCATCCTGTCGGTGCGTGCTGGCCGTTCATTGAAGCGAAATTCACCCAGCTCATTTACGGCTTCTATCCCGAGCCCGAACGCTGGCGGGTCAATCTGACCTTCGCACTGGCTGCCGTGCTGTTGTTGCCG